>CALGFH010000248.1 GCA_937881255.1 uncultured Actinomycetes bacterium | reverse complement strand
CGGCCGGTCCCGGTGCTGCTGGCGGTCGACGGCAACGGGCTGGCCCACCGCGCCTACCACGCGGTCGGCGGGGCCGAGGGGCCGCCCGGCGAGGCCCGCGTGCGGGTCCTGGCCATGCTGGCCAAGATCGGCGCCGCCACCCGGCCGAGCGCCTGCGTGGTCGGGTTCGACGACCCGATCCGCTCGCTGCGCCGCGACCGCCATCCCGGCTACAAGTCGGCCCGCCCGCCCAAGGACGACGCCCTGGTCGACCTCCTGGACGAGCTGCCCGGCCTGCTCCGGCAGCTCGGGATCTGCGTCGCCGTTCCCGCCGGGCTGGAGGCCGACGACGTGCTCGGGTCGGCGGCCGCCCTGGCCAGGCGGCGCGGGGTCGCGGCCGCCCTGGCCACCGGCGACCAGGACGCGTTCGCCCTCGTCGCCCCCACCGTGCAGGTCTTCTACCTGGTCACCGGGGGCCGCATGGAGCAGGTCTCGCCCAGCTGGCTGCGGGCCCGCTACGGGGTCGGCCCGGCCGCCTACCCCGCGTTCGCGGCCCTGCGGGGCGACGCCAGCGACTGCCTGCCCGGGGTCAAGGGCATCGGCGCCGTCACCGCCGCCCGGCTGCTGGGCGCCTACGGCACCGTCGAGGAGGCCCTGGACGACCCGGCCGGGGTGGCCCGGCTGCTCGGCGGCTGGGTCGCCGAGGCCCTGGTCACCCAGCGGGCCACCTACCAGCTCAACCGGGAGCTGATGGCCATCCGCGACGACGTCCCCCTGGACGTGGCCACCTGCACCCGCCGCCTCGACCCCCGCACCGTGGCCGCCATCCTCACCGAGCACGACGCCGCCGACCTCACCGGCCGCTTCCTCGGCGCCTTCACCCAGCTCGGCCGGGCCGCCTGGCGCCGCGCCGCCGAGGCCTAGGCCCGCACCGGGGGCTCGCCGCCGGCGGCCCGCCGGAGCACGGTCGCGACCAGGACGGCGATGCCGACCGTCAGGGCCGCGGCGGCGGCGAAGGCCAGCTGCAGCCCGCTGGTGAACGCCGCCCGGGAGGTCTCCAGCAGGGCCGCGCCGAGCTCGGCCGGGAGCTGCCCGGCGACCGTCAGGGCGCCGCCGAGGGTGTCGCGGGCGACCTCGGCCGCCTCGCCCGGGATGCCGGCCGGGAGGTCCTCGGCCATCCGGCCCCGGTAGACGGCGGTGCCGAGGCTGCCGAGGACGGCGATGCCCAGCGCCCCGCCCAGCTCCGAGGTGGTCTCGGCGATGGCCGACGCCGCCCCGGCCCGCTCCGGCGGGGCGACCCCGAGCATCAGGTCGGTGGCCAGGGTGGTCAGCGGGGCCAGGCCCACCGAGAACGCCACCGACCCGGTGACCAGCAGGGCCAGGCCGGAGGTGCTGGTGACCTGGGTGACCAGGGCGAAGCCGGCCGCGCCGAGGACCAGGCCGGCCACCATCACCACCCAGGCCTTGGCCCGGCGGGCCAGCAGCGGGGCCAGCGTCGACCCGGCGATCAGCCCGGCCGAGGACGGCAGCAGCCACAGCCCCGCCTCCAGCGGCGACAGCCCCAGCACCAGCTGGAGGTACTGGGCGGTGAAGAGCAGGGCGCCGAAGGACACGAAGAAGTCGAGGGTGTTGGTGGCCAGGGCGGCGCTGAAGGCGCGGTTGGCGAACAGCGACAGGTCGAGCAGCGGGTCGGCCAGCCGGCGCTGGCGGGCCACGAACGCCAGCCCGACGCCCAGCCCGGCCGCGATCGACAGCCCTGGCCCCCAGCCGGGGCCGTCCTGGGCCAGCTCCTTGAGGCCATAGATCACCGCCAGGACCGCGACCAGCGACATGGCGGCGCTGGCCGGGTCGAGCCGGCCCGCGTCGGGGTCGCGGAACTCGGGCAGCAGGACCGGGCCAAGGGTCAGCAGCAGGGCCATCACCGGCAGGGCGATCAGGAACACCGAGCCCCACCAGAAGCGCTCCAGCAGCAGCCCGCCGAGCAGCGGCCCGGCGGCGGCACCGGCCGAGAAGCTGGCCACCCAGACGCCGATGGCCACCTGGCGCTGGCCGGGGTCGAGGAACATGTTGCGGATCAGCGACAGGGTCGAGGGGGCCAGGGTGGCCCCGGCCACCCCCAGCAGGGCGCGGGCGGCGATCAGCATCTCGGGGGTGGTCGAGAACGCCGCCAGCACCGAGGCGGCCCCGAACGCGGCCGCGCCGATCAGCAGGAGCTTGCGCCGGCCGACCCGGTCGCCGAGGGTGCCCATGGTGACCAGCGACCCGGCGGCCAGGAACCCGTAGATGTCGACGATCCACAGGAGCTGGCTGCTGGTGGGCTGCAGATCGGCGCTGAGCTGGGGCACGGCCAGGTTGAGCACGGTCAGGTCCATGGCGTAGAGCAGGCAGGGCAGGGCGATCACGGCCAGCCCGACCCATTCCCGCCGGCCGGCCCGGCGGGTGCCCAGGGCGCTCATGGCCGGTGCGGGCCGGCGGCCCGGGCGGCCACGACCCGGCCCAGCCCGTCCAGGATGCTGGGCCAGCCACCGGCGATCTCGTCCCGGAGCCGGGTGGTCGGGAAGCCGGTCTGGAGGATGGTCAGCCGGGTCCGGCCGGGTGCCTCCTCCTCGAAGGTGACCTCGAGGTCGGTGTCGAAGCTGGTCCCGTCGGGCATGGTCATGGTGGCCACGTACCCGAGGCGGTGTGGCCGGTCGACCACCGTGAACACCGAGGTCTCGCGGGCCGGCGGCCCTCCCGGGGGGCCGAACTCGATCGTCCACCGGCCCCCGACCCGCAGGTCGCAGGTCGAGGTCACCACCCAGTCGGGCGCGTCGGCGTACAGCTCCTTCTGCGCGTCCGGGTCGGTGAAGGCGTCGAAGACGGTCTCCGGGTCGGCCGCGTAGACGCGCTCCAGTCGCAGGTCGCTCACGCACGTGCTCCCTTCTGGCGTTCCAGGTAGTCCCCGAGCCGGTCCAGCCGGCGCTCCCAGCGGCGCCGGTAGGTCTCGATCCACTGGGCGGCGTCGTCGAGCTGCTCGGACCCGAGCCGGCACTCGCGGGTGCGGCCCTTCTTCTCGGTGACCACCAGCTGGGCCTCCTCGAGGACCCGGACGTGCTTCATCAGGCCGGGGAGGGTCATGTCGAAGGGCCGCCGCAGCTCCCCGAGCGTGGCCGGCCCCTCGGCCAGGCGGTCGAGGATCTCCCGGCGGGTCGGGTCGGACAGGGCCGCGAAGGTCCGGTCGAGGGTCGAGGACGGATACCTTACCATTTGGTTAACTTTAGCGTGGCCAGCGGGCGTGCGCAATGAGGCGACCGGGGCCACCATGGGCCTGGCACCGCACGCGACAGAAGGGCCCGCATGACCACCGCCACCCCGCCCACCCTCACCACCCTGGCCGGCCTCCGGGCCTCCGGGCACCGCTACAAGGCGGTCAAGCACGAGCTCCGCGACAACCTCCTGCGCCGGCTGGCCGAGGGAGGCGAACGCTTCCCCGGCATCGTCGGGTTCGACGACACCGTGATCCCCCAGCTCGAGCGGGCCCTGCTCGCCGGGCACGACATCGTGCTCCTGGGCGAGCGCGGCCAGGGCAAGACCCGCCTCATCCGCTCGCTCCACCACCTGCTCGACGAGTGGACGCCGGTGGTCGACGGCTGCGAGATCAACGACCACCCGTACGTGCCCACCTGCACGCCCTGCCGGCGGCGGCTGGACGAGCTGGGCGAGGAGCTGCCGGTGGCCTGGCGCCACCGCTCCGAGCGCTACGGCGAGAAGCTGGCCACCCCCGACACCAGCGTCGGCGACCTGATCGGCGACATCGACCCCATCAAGGTGGCCGAGGGCCGCACCCTTGGCGACCCCGAGACGGTCCACTACGGGCTGGTGCCCCGGACCAACCGGGGCATCTTCAGCGTCAACGAGCTGCCCGACCTGGCCGAGCGGATCCAGGTGGCCCTGCTCAACGTGCTCGAGGAGCGCGACATCCAGGTCCGCGGCTACCAGCTGCGGCTGCCCCTCGACCTCATCCTGATCGCCAGCGCCAACCCCGAGGACTACACCAACCGGGGCCGCATCATCACCCCGCTCAAGGACCGCTTCGGGGCCGAGGTCCGCACCCACTACCCGCTGCGCCTGGACGACGAGGTGACCCTGATCCGCCAGGAGGCCGTGCTCGCCTGGGACGAGCGGCCCCTCGGCCGCCCGCTCGTCCCCGGCCACCTGCTCGAGGTCCTCGCCCGCTTCACCCGGGCGGTGCGCGAGTCGCCCCAGATCGACGCCCGCTCCGGCGTCTCGGCCCGGTTCGCCATCGCCGCCGCCGAGACCGTCGCCGCCTCGGCCGTGCGCCGGGCCGCCGTCACCGGCGAGGAGATGCCGGTGGCCCGGGTGGCCGACCTGCCCTCGGTCGTCGCGGTGTCCCTCGGCAAGGTCGAGTTCGACCAGCTCGAGGAGGGACGGGAGCTGGAGCTGCTCAAGCACCTGCTGCGCCGGTCGGTGGCCGAGACCTGGCGGGCCCGGCTGGCCGGGTCCGACCTGTCGGGGCTGCTGCACCGCTTCGACGAGGGCGCCACCGTCGAGACCGGCGACCTGGTCCCGGCGGCGGACCTGCTGGCCCGGGTCGGGCCGGTGCCAGGGCTGGCCCAGCTGCTGCGCCGCCTCGGCGACGACCACGGGGCCGAGACGCCCGGCCTGGCCGCGGCCGCCCTGGAGTTCGCCATGGAGGGCCTCCACCTGTCCAAGCGCCTGGCCAAGGAGGAACTGCCGGGCCGGACGGTGTACGGGGGATGAGTTCTCGGAGGAGAGCCTGTCGAATGGCAGACGGGGGATGAGCTACCGCTACGGCGCCTGGCGGGGCGGGCCCGACCCGCTGGAGCCGCCCTTCGACGTGGCCGGGGCGCTGGACCGGCTGGGCGAGCGGGTCCTGTCCGGGGACCGGGCCGCCGACGCCCTGCGCAACCTGCTCCGCCAGGGCATGCCCGGGACCAGGGGCCTGCGCGACCTGCTCCGCCAGGCCCGCGACCGCCGCCGGGAGCTGCGTGAGCGGGGGCGCCTGGACGGCACCCTCGAGCAGGTCCGGGAGCTGCTCGACCAGGCCGTCGAGCAGGAGCGCCAGGCGCTGTTCCCCGACCCCTCGGACGCGGCCCGCCTGGCCGAGGCCGAGCTGGACCAGCTCCCGCCGGACACGGCCAGGGCCGTGCGCCAGCTGGCCGACTACCAGTGGCGCTCGCCCGAGGCCGCCGCCACCTACGAGCAGATCCGCGACCTGCTCCGCCGCGAGGTGCTCGACTCCCAGTTCCGGGGGATGCGCGACGCCCTGGCCGGGGCCAGCCCCGAGGAGCTGCAGCGCATCCGGGACATGGTCGCCGACCTCAACGCCATGCTCGAGGCCGACGCCCGGGGCGAGGACACCCAGGGCCAGTTCGAGGAGTTCATGGAGCGCTACGGCGACATGTTCCCCGAGCGCCCGCGCAGCCTCGAGGAGCTGGTCGACGCCCTGGCCCGGCGGGCCGCGGCGGCCAGCCGCCTGGCCGCCTCCCTGACCCCCGAGCAGCGGGCCGAGCTGGCCGCCCTGTCGCAGTCGGTCCTGGGCGACCTCGGCCTCCAGTACGAGCTGGACCGGCTCGGCCGCTCGCTCCGCTCCCGCCGGCCCGACCTGTCCTGGGACCAGGGCGCGGCCATGGGCGGCGAGCAGCCCCTCGGCCTTGGCGACGCCACCACCGCCCTGGAGGAGCTGGCCGACCTCGAGTCGCTGGAGGCCTCCCTCGGCCAGCGCTACCCGGGCGCCTCGCTGGACGACATCGACCTGGAGGCGGTCGAGCGGGCCCTGGGCCGGGCGGCCGTCGACGACGTCGAGACCCTGCGCCGGCTGGAGCGGGAGCTGACCGAGCAGGGCTACCTGGTCCGCGAGCAGGGCGAGCTCAAGCTGAGCCCCAAGGCGATCCGGCGCATCGGCGCGGTCGCCCTGCGCCGGGTCTTCTCCAGCCTCGACGAGGGCCGCCGGGGCGACCACGACGTCCCCGGCCTCGGCCTGGCCGGCGAGCCCACCGGCGCCTCCCGCCCCTGGGTCTTCGGCGACGAGGAACCCCTCGACGTGGTCCGTACCGTCCGCAACGCCGTCCTCCGCGGCGGGGCTGTGGACAGCCGCCGGCACCCCGATCCCCGATCGGCTACCGTCCCCCTCCGGGGGGCCGAAGCGCGGGAGGCGGGGTTCCAGCGCGCCCGGGGGGCCGAGGCACCGGGGGCGGGGTCGGCGCGCGCCCGGAGAGCCGGGCGGGCCGGTGGGGCGGTGGCCCTCTCCCCAGAGGACTTCGAGGTGCTGGAGACCGAGCGGAGGACCTCGGCCGCCGTCTGTCTGCTGGTCGACCAGTCGTACTCGATGCTGCTGCGGGAGACCTGGGGGATGGCCAAGGCGACCGCGCTGGCCCTGCACAGCCTGGTCTCGACCCGCTACCCGCAGGACGCGCTCGAGGTCATCGGGTTCTCGCTGCTGGCCCGGACGGTCCGGCCGGCCGAGCTGCCCGACCTGGACGCGGCCGTCGGGCAGGGGACCAACCTGCACCACGCCCTGGTCCTGGCCGGCCGGCACCTGGACCGCCACCCGGAGGCCGAGCCGGTGGTCCTGGTCGTGACCGACGGCGAGCCGACCGCCCACCTGGAGCCGGACGGCTACCCGATCTTCGACTACCCGCCCGACCCGCGGACCATCGAGCTGACCCTGACCGAGGTGACCCGGCTGACCCGCCGCCGGGCCACCATCAACACGTTCATGCTCGACGACGACCCCCGCCTGGTCGCCTTCGTCGACCTGATCGCCCGGCTCAACGGCGGCCGCGTGTTCGCCCCATCGCCCGACCGCCTTGGCGACTACGTGGTCAGCGACTACCTCCGCGCCCGCCGGGGACGCCGCGGCCGCTGACCCACCTCCCGGCGCATGATCGGCCGGGTGGGGGAGCGGCGGCCGGCCTCGGTGAAGCCGGCCTCGGCGAACATCGACATCGAGCCGACGAACATCTCGTTGGCGTGCTTCCTGGCCCCCTCGGTGTCCTTGGGGTAGCCCTCGACCGCGGTCGCGCCCTGCTCGGCGGCGAAGGCAACGGCCGCCTCGAGCAGGGCGTTCGCGACCCCGCCGCGGCGCTCGCCCCGCAAGGTGTAGAAGCACACGATCGACCAGCAGCCGGGGTCGTCGTCGAGCGGCTTGATGGTGGGGGAGTTGAGGATCCGCGGGAAGTCCTCGCGGGGGGCGACGGCGCACCAGCCGACCGGGGCCCCGTCGCGGTAGGCGAGCAGCCCGGGCGGCGGGCCCTGGTCGACCACCTCGCGGAAGGCGGCCCGGGCGCCGGCGCCCCAGAGCCGCTCGAACTCGCGGCCCCGCACCCGGTAGAACATGCACCAGCAGCCCTTGGGGTCGCCGGGGCGGTCGAACAGGGTGGCCAGGTCGTCCCAGCGGTCCCCGGTCAGCGGGTGGATCTCCAGCTCGGCCTCGCCCACGGCGCCTCCTCGGCTCGTCCCGGCGAGCCTACCGCGGCGCTGGGTCAGTGGTCGGCGGGGATGCGGTCCTCGGCCTCGCGGAGGTCCCTGGCGGCGCGGGTGGCCCGCTCGCGGGCCGCGCTGGCCGCCTCGATGGCCGCGGCGGCGGTCGCCCTGGCCCTGCCGGCCTCCCGTTCCGCCTGGTCGGCCAGGCGGCCCAGCCGCTCGGCGTGGCGGGTGGCCAGCACCGCCTGGTCGGCGGCGAGCCGGGCCCGCTTGCGGGCGTCGTCCCGGGCCGCCACCGCGGTCGCCCGCCGGGCCCGCCGCACCGCCGGGTCGTCCTCGGCCGCCGCCCCCCGGTCGCCGTTCTCCTCGGCCCCGGCGTCCGCGCGACCCGCCCGATCCACCGGGGGACCACCCCGGCGGTCCCCCGGACCCCCCCGGACCCCGCCGCCGCGCCGTCGCGAGGTCCTGGCCCCGGCGGGCTCCTCCACCTCCAAGGCGCCGTCGGGAACGCTGCCGAAGCCGGAGGGGTCGAGGTCGGCGGTGAGGCGGCCGCCGCCGACCAGCTCGGCGGCCTCGGGGCTGGCCGCGGCGGCGTGCAGGGTGGCCGCGACCCGGTCACGGGTCGCGTCGGTGGTCGGGTGGCCGGCCTCGCGGAGCAGCTCCAGGGCGGCCAGGACCAGGGCGGCGACCGCCTCGCGCTCGGCCTTGGCGGCCGCCCGGAGCTCGGCCGCGCCCTCGCCGGCCAGGGCCGCCTGGTGGGCGGCGCGCAGCCGCTCGCCCGCGGCCAGCAGCTCGCCCAGGCCGCCCTCGGGCCCGCGGGCCAGCTGGTTGACCGCCCAGGCCGACAGGGGCGGGCGCCGCAGCGCCTTGACCCGCTTGGCCGCCTCGGCCTCGCCCTCGCGCCTGAGGCGGCGGGCCAGCTCGTCCCGGGCGGCCACGAACTCCTCGGGGGGCAGCCCGAACAGCTCGTCGCCCACCTCCGCATCGGCCAGCCCGCTCACCTCCTTTCTTCCCTACCAGCTTGCCGCCTGCGAGCCCGCATGGGTAGAATGACATCGCTGTAATTCTCCCCGGCGGGTCGTGCGCCGGTCCGCCGGGGATGAGCTGGGCCCCGGGCCGCGAGGGGAAGCGTGGTCCGGGGCCCTGGCCATCCCGGCGAAAGGGGCCGCTCCCCATGGACGCTCCCGAGCTGCCGGTCCGCCGCCTCGACCCGGGCCTGCCCCTGCCCGCCTACGCCCACCCCGGCGACGCCGGGGCCGACCTGTGCGCCGCCGCCGACGTGGTCCTGCCCCCGGGCGGCCGGGCCACCGTCGGCACCGGGATCGCGGTGGCCGTGCCCGACGGCTACGCCGCCTTCGTCCACCCCCGCTCCGGCCTGGCCTCCCGGCACGGCATCACCTTGGTCAACGCCCCCGGGACGGTCGACGCCGGCTACCGCGGCGAGGTCAGGGTGGTGCTGCTCAACACCGACCCGGCCGAGCCCTTCACCGTCCGCCGCGGCGACCGGATCGCCCAGCTGGTCGTGCAGCCGGTGACCCGGGTCCGCTTCCTCGACGCCGCCGAGCTCCCGCCCACCCCGCGGGGCGAGGGCGGCTTCGGGTCCACGGGGCGGTAGGGCGCTAAGGTGGTTGCCAGCATGGTTGCAGGGGAAGGCCTCCGGCGAGCGATGAACGACGATCCGAAGCAGGCGTGGGGTGAGCGGCTGGCCGCCGAGAGCGCGGCCGCCGGATCCGACGAGCCGACGCTGCGGCGCCTCCTGGGCGACGCCGTCGGGGTCGTCAAGGGCCGGCTGGGCGAGGTCAGCAAGGGCGGGATCCGGCCGCTGCTGGACGAGGCGGCGGCCCAGGTGCGGCCGGCCACCCTCCAGGAGCTGCGCGCCCGCTACCCCGACCTGCCCGACGACGAGGTGGCCAGGCGGCTGATCGACCGGGCATCCAAGACCGCCGCCGGGCTGGCCCTGCTGGTCGGCGGGGTGGTGGCCGCCCAGCAGGCGATGGCCGTGGCCTCGTCGGCGGCGCCGCCGGTGGCCGGCACGGCCATCGGCAGCATCGGCGTCACCGCCCTGGCCGAGGTGCTGGCCCTGTTCGTGCTCGAGGCCAAGCTCCGGGCCGACCTGGGGGCGCTCGCCGGCCAGCCGGTCCTCAGCCCGCGCGAGCTGGCCGCCAACGTCCTCGGCGACGTCCAGGCGGCCGGCGGCTGGCGAGCGGTGCGGACCCGCTCGACCCGCCTGGCCCTGCCCAACGCGGCCGCCCGACGGGCCGCGGCCCGGCTGGCCGCGATTATCCCGGCCCGCTTCGCCCGCATCGTCATCCCCGAGATCGTGGCCCCCCTGATCGGCTCGGCGGTCGCCGCCCGGCTGGCCTCCCGCCAGGTCCGGGCCGGCGGCGAGCAGCACTGGGGCCGGCTGCGGACGGCACCCCGGACCACCGCCGAGTGGGGGCCGCCGATCACCCCCAACGGCGGCCGCCCGCCGACCGGCTGGCACCCGTCCGGCTGGGGCCCGCCGCCCGGCGACGAGCCCCGCCAGCTCCCACCACCCGAACGGTGAGCTCGGTCCGGACCTGGCGGCAACGACCGCCCGTCCTGCCGGCCTGGGCGGTTCGGACGGCCGCCGTGGCCTATGCGGCCGTCCTGGTGGTGGTCACCCTGGCGCCGATCCGCTGGCGCTCGGACCTGGCCCGCTACCGCAACAACTGGCGGCCCCAGCTGGTGCCGATCTGGAACATGGTGGTCAACCTGCGCGACGGCGACCGGGTCATGGCCACCCTGGCCGGCGCGGCCGGCAACGTCGCCCTGTTCATGCCCCTCGGGTTCCTGCTGCCGATGCTGGCCCCCCGCCTCGACCGCCTCTGGCGGACCGTCGCCACCGGGTTCGTCCTCTCGGCCCTGATCGAGCTGTCCCAGGTGGCGTTCCCCGGGGTCCGCCGGCCCGACGTCAACGACGTGCTGATGAACACCCTCGGCGCCGCCCTCGGGTACCTCGTCTACCGCCTGGCCGCCCGGGCCAGGAGCGGCCCCCGGGCCGAGCGCGTCGGGGCCTAGCCGCATGGCGCCGGCGGTGCTCGCCGTGGACCGGTGGCTGGTCGAGCGCCGTCCCACCCCGGACCTCGCGGACGTCCTCGTGTGCGTGTGGCGGGGAGATCTCGGCCAGGCGGAGCTGCCGTTGCCCGACGAGCGCCGGGTCGACGACGGGTCGCTGTGGCTGTCCGGCCCGGAGACCACCTCGTGGTCGCGCGGCTACCCCCCGGAAACCACCGCCATCGGGGTT
>CALGFH010000247.1 GCA_937881255.1 uncultured Actinomycetes bacterium | reverse complement strand
GGCTCGCTGGCCGCATCCGCGGCCAGGTGGTAGCCGCCGAGGCCCTTGACGGCCACCACCGCCGCCTCCCGAAGCCGGGCCGCCGCCCCGGCCAGCGGCTCCTCTCCGGCGGCCCGCCCCTCCCGGTCGAGCAGGGCCAGCGCCGGGCCGCAGGCCGGGCAGCACACCGGCTGGGCGTGGAAGCGCCGGTCGGCCGGGTCGTGGTACTCGCGGGCGCAGTCGGCGCACATGGCGAAGCCGGCCATGGTGGTGGCCGGCCGGTCGTAGGGGACGTCGGTGACGATGGTGAAGCGAGGCCCGCAGTTGGTGCAGTTGATGAACGGGTAGCGGTGGCGCCGGTCGGCCGGGTCGGCCAGCTCGCGCAGGCAGTCGTCGCAGGTGGCGGTGTCGGGCGAGACCAGGGTCTGGCGCTCGCCACCGGCCTGGCTGGGGGCGATGGTGAACCCGCGGCCGCCGGTCGGGGCCAGCGGGGTGGCGGTGACCCGCTCGATCACGGCCAGCGGCGGGGCCTCGGCGGCCAGCGCCTCCAGGAACCGCTCGACCGACGCGGCCGCCCCCTCGACCTCCACGAACACCCCGGCGGCGTCGTTGCCGACCAGCCCGGCCAGCCCCAGCCGCCCGGCCAGGGCGTGCACGAACGGCCGGAAGCCGACCCCCTGCACGATCCCCTCGACCCGCACCCGGGTCCGCGTGAGCGCCATCGTCCCAGCAGCTTACGATGCTGGGTATGGTCGACGAGGCGCTGCTCTCCCAGACCCGGGAACGGGTGCTGGCCTGGTTCGCGGAGGCGGGACGGGACCTGCCCTGGCGGGCCACCCGGGACCCCTACCGGGTGCTGGTGGCCGAGGTGCTGGCCCAGCAGACCCAGGCGGCGCGGGCGGCCGCGGCCTGGCCCCGGTTCCTGGAGCGGTTCCCGGACGTGCATGCCCTGGCCGCGGCCGCCCCGGCCGAGGTGCTGCGGGCCTGGCAGGGCCTCGGCTACAACCGCCGGGCCCTGGCCCTGCGCCAGACCGCCCAGGCGGTGGTGGAGCGCGGCGGCTGGCCGGGCACGGTCGAGGAGCTGGCCGAGCTGCCCGGCGTCGGCCCGTACACGGCCAGGGCGGTCGCCTGCTTCGCCCTGGAGCAGCCGGTCGCCCCGGTCGACACCAACGTCGCCCGGGTCCTGGTCAGGTCCCTCGTCGGCACCGACCCCGCCCAGCTGACCCCGGCCGCCCGCCAGCGCCTGGCCGACCAGGCCCTCCCGGGCCCCGCCGAGGAACCGCCCCGGCCCGGCGCCTCCGGCACCGCCTGGGCGTGGTCCTCGGCGCTGATGGACGTCGGCGCCCTCCACTGCCGGCCCCGGCCGCGCTGTGGGGGCTGCCCGCTGGAGCTGACCTGCCGGTGGCGGGCCCTCGGGCCGGCGGCGCCGCCGCCGCGGCCCCGGGCCCAGGCGCCGTTCGCCACCTCGGACCGGCGCTGGCGGGGCGCGGTGGTGCGGGCCCTGGCCGCCGCCCCCGAGGGCCTGGAGCGGACCGCCCTGGCCGACCAGGTCCAGGCGGGTGCCGCCGACCGGCCGACCGGCTGGTTCGACACCCTGCTGGCCCGCCTCGAGTCCGAGGGCATGATCGCCACCGGCCCCGACGGCCGTGTGCGCCTGCCCGCGTAAGCTGGTTGCCCGAAGGAAGGAGCGCAGATGGCTGAGAGCAAGGCCAACTGGGACCAGGTCGGAGAGGACTTCCGGGCCCTCGGCCGCCAGGTCAAGCAGCACTACGACGAGCAGCCCCGCCCCGGGCAGCCGGAGGCCGGCCAGGCGTCGCCGTCGGCCGACCGCCGCAAGGTCGACGAGACCCTGCAGAAGCTGACCGACTCGCTCGAGCAGGCGTTCAGCGCCCTCGGCGACGTCATCCGCGACCCGCAGTTCGGCGAGCAGACCAAGAAGGCCGCCGGCTCCCTGAGCGACGCCCTGAACGCCACCTTCGCCGAGGCCAGCGAGCGCTTCAAGAAGAAGTAGGCGGCTCCGGCCGTTCCAGCTCGACGGTGCCGCCGGTGCGCCAGTAGACCTTGACCGAGCGCGACCCCGACGGCGCGGGCTCGTCGGCCCGGTCGAGGAAGCCGTCGTCGACCAGGTAGCGCCGGAGCATGGCGTAGTCGGGGTGGTAGCGCCCGAGCAGCTCGTTGACCTCCCGCTCGGGGTAGCGCCGGCCGGGCTCGAACAGCCCGGCCAGGTGGTCGAGGACGACCAGGCGCTTGCCGTGGGCGGCCGGCATGGCCAGCAGGCGGCCGTTGTGCACGAACCGCCGCAGCACGTCGGCCTCGGGCGACCCGGCGGCTGGGCCGGGCGGCCCACCGCCCTGCCCCTCGGAGCCGCCGGCCCCGGCGACCACGGATCCGGTGTCCGCCGGCCGCCTGGCCGCCGTCTTGAGGGCCTCGGTGCGGACCCGGTAGCCCTTGCCGGCCCCGCCTTCGAGCAGTCCGCCGGCGACCAGGCGGCTCAGCGCCCTCGCCGCCTCCCTGGGCTCCAGGCCGGCCCGCTCGGCCACCTCGGCCAGCGTGTCGGCGCCCAGGGTGACCGCGGCCAGCGCCCTGAGCCGGTCCGGCTCGGCCAGCAGCGCCAGCAGCTCCCTGGCTCCGGGGGACTCCTCCATGTCCCCATTGTGGACGACATTCGATTGTCGTCGTCGCGTGCTAGCCTTTGGCCTGGTGAGGGCGCGTGCCGGCGCCCTGCCGGCGGGCATCGGGCGCGCCGGCCCGGGCCGAGGCCCGGCGCGACGGCGGGGGCGATTTTCGAACGTGGCCAGGACAGTCCGGACCGCCTATGCCTGCACCGAGTGCGGGGCCGCCAGCCCGCGCTGGGTCGGCCGCTGCCCGGCCTGCGGCGCCTGGAACAGCCTGGTCGAAGAGGTGCTGGAGCGGACCGCCCCGGCCAGGGCGTCGGGCCCGGTGACGGCCCCGGTGCCGATCACCGAGGTCGCCGCCCAGACCGGCGCCCACCGTCCCACCGGGGTCGAGGAGCTCGACCGGGTCCTGGGCGGTGGCCTGGTCCCCGGTTCGGTGGTCCTGCTGGCCGGCGAGCCCGGCATCGGCAAGTCCACCCTGCTGCTGGGCGTGCTCGCCGGCATGGCCGCCGAGGGGCCGGTGCTGTACGTCTGCGCCGAGGAGTCGCGCGAGCAGGTCCGGCTGCGGGCCGAGCGCCTGGGGGCCCTCCACCCCGGGCTGCTGCTGGCCGCCGAGACCGACCTCGGGACTGTCCGCACCCTGGTCGAGCAGGTCCGGCCGGCCGTGGTCGTGGTCGACTCGGTCCAGACGGTCGCCGACCCGGAGCTGGCCGGCGCCCCCGGCGGGGTGGGCCAGGTCCGCGAGGTCGCCGCCCAGCTGGTGCGGCTGGCCAAGGAGCGCTCGATCGCCACCTTCCTGGTCGGCCAGGTCACCAAGGAGGGCGCCGTCGCCGGCCCCAAGACCCTCGAGCACCTGGTCGACGTGGTCCTCAACTTCGAGGGCGACCAGCACCACGCCCTGCGCCTGGTCCGCTGCACCAAGAACCGCTTCGGCCCGGCCTACGAGGTCGGCTGCTTCGAGATGACCGAGGCCGGCCTGGAGCCGCTGGCCGACCCGTCGCGGCTGTTCCTGTCGGCCCGCTCGGCCGGGGTCCCCGGGGTGGCCTGCACGGTCAGCCTGGAGGGCCGGCGGCCGCTCGTCACCGAGGTCCAGGCGCTGGTCGTGCCCACCGGGGTGGCCGTGCCCCGGCGCACCGCCCAGGGCCTGGACGCCGGCCGCCTGGCCATCCTGGTCGCCGTGCTCGACCGCCGGGCCCGCATCGGCCTGGCCGGCAACGACGTGTTCGCCGCCACCGCCGGCGGGGTCAGGATCACCGAGCCCGCGGCCGACCTGGCCATCTGCCTGGCCCTGGCCTCGGCCGCCCGCGACCGGCAGGTCCCGGCCGACCTGATCACCATCGGCGAGGTCGGCCTGGGCGGCGAGGTCCGCCCGGTCCCGCAGCTGCCCCGGCGCCTGGCCGAGGCGGCCCGGCTCGGCTTCCGCCGCGCCCTGGTCCCGGCCACCGGCCTCCCCAAGGGGGCCAGGGGGGCCGCCGACATCGAGCTGGACCCGGTCGGCTCGGTCGCCGAGTCCCTGTCCGTCCTGGCCACGGCCCCACCCGGGGCCCCGCGCCCGCCGAAGCTGGGGGTGGTGCCCCGATGAGTCTGGACGACCGCCTGCTCGAGGTGCTGCGCCAGGTCGCCCCGGGGACGGCCCTGCGGCCCGGGCTGGAGCGGATCCTCCGGGCCAACACCGGGGCCCTGGTCGTGCTCGGCTCGCCGCCCCAGGTGGAGGCGCTGTTCACCGGCGGGTTCCAGATCGACGTGCCGTTCACCGCCCAGCGCCTCTCCGAGCTGGCCAAGATGGACGGCGCCATGGTCCTGGACGAGACCGCCACCCGCATCCTCTGGGCCAACGTCCACCTGATGCCCGACCCGGCCATCCCGACGGTCGAGACCGGCACCCGCCACCGCACCGCCGAGCGGGTGGCCAGGCAGGCCGGGGTGCCGGTGATCTCGGTGTCCCACTCGATGCGCACCATCACCCTGTACGTCGAGGACTGGCGTCACGTGCTCGAGGACGTCGGCGCGGTGTTGTCGCGGGCCAACCAGGCGGTGGCCGCCCTCGACCACTACCGGGCCCGCTTCGACGAGGCCAGCGCCGCCCTCGACGCCCGCGAGCTGCACGGCCAGGCCACCCTGCTGGATGTCCTGACCCTGCTCGGCCGGGCCGAGATGGTGCGCCAGGTGGCCCGCGAGCTGGAGCAGTACGTGGCCGAGCTGGGCAGCGACGGCCGCCTGCTCCGGCTCCAGCTGGAGGAGCTGAGCGCCGGCGTCGACGAGGAGGAGCGCCTGGCCGTCCGCGACCACCTCCGGGCCCGTCCCGGGTGGGAGGTGCCCGCCGTGCTGGCCGAGCTGAGCCGCCTGACCCCGGAGGAGCTGCTGGACATGGCCGCCGTGGCCAAGGCGATCGACCTCACCGGCGACCCCGAGACGCTGGACGCGGCCCAGGTCCCGCGCGGCTACCGCCTGCTGGCCAGGGTGCCGCAGCTGCCACCGTCGGTGGTCGACCGGGTGGTGGAGCGTTTCGGCTCGCTCAAGGTCATCATGGCCGTCGGGCCCGAGGACCTGGAGGAGGTCGAGGGCGTCGGCGCCGGCCGGGCCCGGCTGCTGCGCGAGGGGCTCAGGCGCCTCGCCGATGGTGCCCGGCCTGAGGCCGACGAGTGAGCCCGGGTACGTCAATCAGGCCATCTACCTGCGACTTCGTTTGTACGCAACCCCTCAGAAATGTTATCCTGATTTGTGTTCCGTTCGAGGGAAGGGGTTTTCGCGTATGTTCAAGGTCGGCGACAGCGTCATCTACCCACAGCATGGGGCCGCGGTCATCGAGGGCCTCCAGGATCGTGAGGTAGGCGGCGAGACCAGGGAGTACCTGGTCCTCAAGCTGACGTATGGCGACCTGACCCTCATGGTGCCCCGCGACAACTGCCAGGAGGTCGGGATCCGCGAGGTCTGCAGCTCCGAGGACGTCGAGGGCGTCCTCGAGATCCTGCGCACTGGCGAGTCCTCGACCCAGGGCAACTGGAGCCGTCGCTTCAAGGGCAACATCGAGCGCCTCCAGTCCGGCGACATCTTCCAGGTCGCCGAGGTCGTCCGTGACCTCACCGTCCGCGACCGCGAGAAGGGCCTGTCGGCCGGGGAGAAGCGCATGCTCCAGCGCTCCCGGCAGATCCTGGTCTCCGAGCTGGTGCTCGCCTGCCACTGTGACGAGGGCAAAGCCATCCTGCTGGTCGACGAGGCGCTCGAGTCGTAGCCAGACCAGATCCGCTTCCCACGCCCACCGCCACCCCGGCGGTGGGCGTGGTCGTGCCCGCGGCCGGTTCCGGCCGCCGCCTCGGCGGTGGCGCCAAGGCGCTGGTCCGCCTGGCCGGCCGGGCCATGCTGGCCCACGCCGTCGAGGCGATGGAGGCCAACCAGTGCACCGTCGCGGTGGTGGTGGTCAGCCATCCCGACGCCCTCGACGCCACCGCCAAGCTGCTCGCCGACGAGGGCCTGGCCAAGGTGACCGCGCTGGTCGCCGGCGGGCCGACCCGCCAGGCCAGCGTGGCCGCCGGCCTCCGGGCGCTGCCGCCCGAGCCCGGCTACGTGGTCGTCCACGACGCCGCCCGCCCCCTGGTCGCCCCGGGCGCGGTCGACCGCATGCTGGAGCTGCTCCTGGAGGCCGGCCTGGCCGGCGTGGTCCCCGGGGTGCCGGTGATCGACACCATCCGCCGGGTCGACGAGGCCCAGCGCTCCACCGGCATCGTCGACCGTGAGCAGCTGCGGTCCATGCAGACCCCCCAGCTGTTCGTCCGCGAGGTGCTGGAGCGGGCCTACCGGCTGGCCCTCCGGGACGGGGTCGAGGCGACCGACGAGGCCGCCCTGGTCGAGCTGGCCGGCCACCCGGTCCAGGTCGTCCCCGGCGATCCCGAGAACCTGAAGGTGACCACCCCGCTCGACCTGGCCATCGCCGAGACCCTCCTGGCCCGCCGCCGCGGAGCCGGTGGAGGGTTCCCGTGACCCTGCCGCCGCTGCGGGTCGGCCAGGGGCTGGACGCGCACCCGCTGGTCGCCGGGCGGGCGCTGGTCCTGGGCGGGGTGACCGTCCCGTTCGAGCTCGGCCTGGACGGCCACTCCGACGCCGACGTGGTCGCCCACGCGGCCTGCGACGCCGTCCTGGGCGCGGCCGGCCTGCCCGACCTCGGCCACCACTTCCCCTCGGCCGACCCCCGCTGGGAGGGCGCCTCCAGCATCGACCTCTGCGCCAGGGTGGCCGAGCTGGTCGCGGCCAGCGGCTGGGCCCCGGTCAACCTGGACGTGGTCGTGGTCTGCGACCGGCCCCGCCTCGGCGGCCTCACGGCCACCATGGCCGCCAACCTGGCCGCCGCCCTCGGCCTCGAGCCGTCCCGGGTCCGGGTCACCGCCAAGGCCACCGACGGCCTCGGCTTCGCCGGCCGGGGCCAGGGGATCGCCGCCAGCGCGGTCTGCCTGGCCGCTGAGCAGCCGGTTCGCGGGTAGGATACGAGCTTCACCCGCCCGATCCGACCCCGGAGCCGAACTCCCGTGGCCCTCCAGCTCCACAACACCCTGACCCGTGCCAAGGAGCCGTTCGTGCCCCGCGACGAGGGCCGGGTCGGGATCTACCTGTGCGGGATCACCGTCTACGGCGAGCCCCACGTCGGCAACCTGCGCAACGTCGTCGTGTTCGACGTCCTCCGCCGGCACCTGGCCGCCTCCGGCTACGACGTGCTGTACGTCCGCAACTACACCGACGTCGACGACAAGATCATCAACGCCGCCGGCCACGACCCGCTGCAGGCGTTCGTGGTCGCCGAGCGCTGGACCAGGGTCTACGACGAGATCACGGCCGCCCTGGGCGTGCAGCCGCCCGACATCGCGCCCCGGGCCAGCGGCCACATCCCGGAGATGCTGGCCCTGATCGCCAGCCTGGTCGACGCCGGCATCGCCTACCAGGCCGGCGGCGACGTCTACTTCGCCGTCGGCAAGTGGCCCGAGTACGGACGGCTGTCCGGGCGCGACCTGGCCGAGCTCCAGGCCGGCGCCCGGGTCGAGGTCAACCCGGACAAGCGCGACCCGCTCGACTTCGCCCTCTGGAAGGGCGCCAAGCCCGGCGAGCCCGCCTGGGACTCCCCCTGGGGCCCGGGCCGGCCCGGCTGGCACATCGAGTGCTCGGCCATGGCCGGCAAGTACCTGGGCCGCGCCTTCGACATCCACGGCGGCGGCGAGGACCTCATCTTCCCTCACCACGAGAACGAGATCGCCCAGTCCGAGGCGGCAACCGGCGAGCCCTTCGCCCGCTACTGGCTCCACAACGCCTTCCTCGAGCTCAAGGGCGAGAAGATGGCCAAGTCCGTTGGCAACGTGGTCAGCCCGCGCGAGCTCCTGGCCCGCCACCGGGGCGTCGTCCTCCGCTACGCCCTCCTGGGCGCCCACTACCGCAGCCCCCTCGAGTTCTCCGAGGAGGTCCTGGCCGACGCCGCCGCCAGCTACGACCGCCTGGCCACCTTCGCCACCAACACCGCCCGGGCCCTCGGGGACCAGGGTGGGTCGGGGACCGGGGGCGCGGCGGGTCCGGCGGGCCCGTCCGGCTGGCGGGACCGGTTCGAGGCCGCCCTCGACGACGACCTGAACGTCCCCGCCGCCCTGGCCGTGCTGTTCGACCTGGTCGCCGAGTCCAACCCCCTGATCGCCAAGCTGGAGCACGGCGACACCGCCGTGGCCGGCGACCTCAGGGACCGGTTCGCCACCTTCCTCGCCCTGACCGCCCGCCTCGGCTTCACCCCCCTCGACGACCTCCCCGACCCGGCGGCCTTCCGCCCCGTCCTCGCCCTCCTCCTCGACCTCCGCGAACGGGCCCGCGCGGCCCGCGACTTCGCCGTCGCCGACGCCATCCGCGACCGCCTCGCCCACGCCGGCATCCGGGTCGAAGACCGCCCCGGCGGCCCCCGATGGCACCTCATCCCCTAGACGGCGGCCGCCAGGAAGGCCGCGGCCGCCGCAGGCGCGACCAGCCCCCCCGGCGCGAGCGCGACGGCGGGGGAGAGGTGCGCCGCCCCCAGGCCCCGTCCGAGAAGCGCCGGGCCAGCTCCGGCGCCCGCCAGGCCAAGCAGTCCCGCCGCCGCACCCAGCTCGACGCGGCCAGGGAGGCGGTCCGCCCCGGTCAGGGCCGCACCCTGATCGAGGGCCGCCGCCCGATCGTCGAGGCCCTGCGGGCCGGCCGCCCCATGGACCGCATCCTGCTCGCCTCCGGCGCCGGCCGGGCCGCCCTGGGCGACCTCCTCGACCTCGCCCAGCGCCGCGGCGTCGAGGTCCAGACCGTCCCCCGCTCCCTGATCGACGCCGAAGCCCGCAGCGGCGCCCACCAGGGCGTCCTGGCCGTCGTGGCCCCCATCCAGCCGATCGGCCTGACCGAGCTCCTGGCCGCCCCCCTGGCCGGCCGCGAGCCCCCCTTCTTCCTCGCCCTCGACGGCATCGAAGACCCCCACAACCTCGGCGCCCTGGCCCGCAGCGCCGAAGCCGCCGGCTGCCACGGCCTGATCGTCCCCCGCCACCGCAGCGCCCCCCTCTCCGCCGTCGCCATCAAGTCCTCCGCCGGCGCCCTCGAGCACCTCCCCGTCGCCGAGGTCCCCAACCTGGCCCGCGCCATCGAGCAGCTCCAGGCCTCCGGCATCTGGACCATCGGCCTCGACGGCACCGCCGACACCAGCCTGTTCACCCTCTCCCTGGCCGACGAGCCCGTCTGCATCGTCGTCGGAAGCGAAGGCACCGGCCTCCACCGCCTCGTCCGCGACTCCTGCGACGCCCTGGTCCACATCCCCATGTCCGGCCAGATCGAAAGCCTCAACGCCTCCGTCGCCGGAGCCCTCGCCCTCTTCGAAGTCCACCGCCGCCGCCACCCACCCCCCTGATCACGTACCCTTGCCCCACACCCGCTGGCGTGGCGCAACCGGCAGCGCAGCTGTCTTGTAAACAGCAGGTTGGGGGTTCGAGTCCCCCCGCCAGCTCGCATAAGCGCAGGTCTCGTTCGCGCCGAAGGCGCACCCGCCGCTTCGCTACGTTGTGTGCCGCGCGCCTCCCGGCTGGGCTGCCTGCCGCAATCAGCGGGGCAGCGATCTATCGGCCCGGTTGGTTAGGATGCGGTGTCGTCGCCGTGCGTGTGTATGGGACCCACGACCGGGAGGGCAGCATGACCGCCCGTCTTCGCGGTGCGCCGCTGCGGTTCGCGACCTACCTGGCTCCCAACATGGTGCCGGTGTACCGGTTCCTGGCCGACCGGATCGGCGAGCGTCTGGGCCGTCCGGTCGAGTTGATGGTCGGCGCCTCCTTCGACCAGTTCGAGCGGGGCGAGGCCGACCTAGGGGTGATCTGTGGGCTGCCGTACGTCTGGCTGGCCGCCCGCCGCCCCCGACCGGTCGAGCCGCTGGCTGCCCCGGTCCTGGCTGGCGACCGCTATGGCGGGCGGCCCGTCTACTACTCCGACGTGATCGTCCGGCGCGACAGCCCGATCGGGTCCCTGGAGGAACTGCGGGGCTGCTCGTGGGCCTACAACGAGCCGGCGTCCCACTCCGGCCACACCGTCACCCTCTACAGCCTGGTCCGCATGGGCGCCCGGCCCGGGTTCTTCGGCCGGGTGGTCGAGGCCGGCTTCCACCAGCGGGCCATCCGCCTGGTCCACGCTGGCGTCATGGACGCGGCCGCGATCGACTCCCAGGTCCTGGCCGTCGAGCTTCGCGATCACCCGGACCTCACCGGCCTGCGCGTTGTTGGCTCCTTCGGACCATCTACCATCCAGCCGGTGGTGGCCGCCAGCTGCCTCCCCGGCCGGCTCAAGGAGCAGGTCCAGAACCTGCTGGTCGAGCTCGGCGACGACCCGACCGCACGGACCACGCTCGCTCAGGGTTTCGTCGACCGCTTCACCCCGGTCGATGACGCCGCCTACGACGACATCCGGGCGATGCTCGCCACCATCGAGGCCGCCGGCTGGACCAGCCTCACCCAGGCCGCCATGGCACCCGAACCCAACGCCGGCAACCGTCCGCCGGCGAGGGTTAGCTGACCCTGGCCATGCGGTTGCCTTCCACTACGCTCCCTGA
>CALGFH010000246.1 GCA_937881255.1 uncultured Actinomycetes bacterium | reverse complement strand
CATCAGCCGGCCACCCTGGCCTGCTCGTCCAGCTGCAGCCAGGCCAGCCCGCGCAGGTCCAGCCACCAGCGGCCCTCCCCGCGGACCACCCGCAGCAGGTACTGGCCGCAGTTCGGGCAGCAGGCGACCACGCCCATGCCGTGGGCGTAGACGAGCGCGGCGCCGAGCTGGCTGGCGGTCCCGCAGCCGGCACAGGCCCCCCAGCAGACGGTCATCTCGAAGCCGGACATCTCGGCCAGCATCCCGGCCACGGCGTTGCCGTCCAGGCGAAGGTCGGTC
Source organism: uncultured Actinomycetes bacterium (assembly GCA_937881255.1). Lineage (GTDB taxonomy): Bacteria > Actinomycetota > CALGFH01 > CALGFH01 > CALGFH01 > CALGFH01. The sequence goes on along the minus strand of CALGFH010000246.1, from coordinate 13,969 downwards.
TCGTCCATGGTCATGGCACCCCCGTTGGTCCGAAGCGTTCCGTCCTGACCCGTGACGGGTCGTGGCCGAGTGCCACCAGGTGGCCGGCGACCGCCTCGACCAGCCGGGTCGGGCCGCACACATAGGCCAGCGGGCGCTCGCCGGGCCGCCAGCCCACCTCCTCCAGCATGACCGCGTCGATCCGCCGGGCGTAGCCGGTCCAGCCGGCCGGCTGGGCCCTGGTCAGGGCGTAGGTGACGGTCAGGCCGTCCTCGGCCGCGGCCAGCCGCTCCAGCTCCTCCCGGAAGATCACGTCCTCGAGGGTGCGGGAGGAGTACAGCAGGCGGGCCGGGACCTGGCTGCCGGCGGCGGCCCGCCGGCGCAGCATGGCCATCAGCGGCACCACCCCCGACCCGCCGGCGACCAGCAGCAGCGGCCCGCCCCGGTCCGGCTCCCAGACGAAGTAGCCGCCGACGGGACCGCGCAGCTCCAGCTGGTCGCCGGCGCGGAGCTCGCCGGCCAGGTAGGGCGAGACCTCGCCGTCCTCCAGGCGCTCGACGGCCAGCTCGACCCGCGAGCCGTCGGGCGACGAGGCGATCGAGTAGGCCCGCTCGGCCTGGTAGCCGTCCTCGGCGGTGAGGCGCACGTCGACGTGCTGGCCGGGCAGGTGCCCGTCCCAGCCGGGCACCTCGAGGGCCAGGGTGACGACCCGCCCGGTCTCGGGCCGGACCTCGGCGACCGTGGCCAGCCGCCAGCTCAGTCGCCCCAATAGCGCTCCTCCCGCCAGGGGTCGCCGCGGTTGTGGTACCCGAGGCCCTCCCAGAAGCCGGGGGCGTCGTGGTCGAGCAGGCGCAGGCCGGCCAGCCACTTGGCGCTCTTCCAGAGGTACAGGTGGGGCACGAGCAGCCGGGCCGGGCCGCCGTGCTCGGCCGGCAGGGGCTCGCCCTCGTGCTCCCACACCACCCACGCCTTGCCGCCCTTGAGGTCGTCCAGGGGGAGGTTGGTGGTGTAGCCGCCGTAGCAGAAGGCGACCACGTGGCTGGCCGACGGGAGCGGCTCGGCCGCCTCCAGCAGGGTGTCGACCGAGACCCCGGCGAAGCTGGTGCCGAGCTTGCTCCAGCGGGTCACGCAGTGGATGTCGCCCTCGAAGCCGGCGCCGGGCAGCGCCTGGAGCTCCTCCCAGGTCCACTCCCGCGGGGTGGCCACCAGCCCCTCGAGCTTCAGGCGCCAGTCGGCCAGGTCGATCCGGGGCGTCGGCCCGGCGGTCAGGACCGGGAAGCCACGCTCGGCGTACTGGCCCGGCGGGAGCCTGGTCGCCTGGTCGTCCGCGGCCCGGCGCCGGCCCTTGAACCCTCGCGACACGAACCCGCCCATCGGCACCTCCTCCCGCTGCGCATTCTCTCCCGGATGGGTAGCCTACGGCCATGGCCGAGCTGCACGTGCTGCGGGTGTTCGTCGCCCCCTCCGGGACCGGCGGCAACCCCCTTGGGGTGTTCCTGAACGGGCCGGCCGTGCCCGGGGGGCGCCGCCAGGCGGTCGCCGCCGACCTCGGCTTCAGCGAGACGGTGTTCGTCGACGACCCGCCGTCGGGGGCGGTACGGATCTTCACCCCGGCCGACGAGCTGCCCTTCGCCGGCCACCCGCTGGTCGGGACCAGCTGGCTGCTGGCCCGGGAGCGGGCCGCCGTGGCCGTCCTGCGCCCGCCCGCCGGCGAGGTCCCGACGTTCCTGGACGACGACGGGGTGACCTGGATCCGCGGGCGGGCCGAGTGGGCCCCGGAGATGGACTTCCGCCAGCTGGAGGGCCCCGGGCAGGTGGACGCGCTCGACGGCGCCCCCGACGGGCTCGGCTTCGCCGACTGCTGGGCCTGGGAGGACGAGGCCGCCGGGCGCATCCGGTCAAGGGTGTTCGCGCCGCGCTACGGGATCGCCGAGGACGAGGCCACCGGCGCGGCCGCGGTCCGCCTGGTCAGCCAGCTCGGCCGTCCGGTGACCATCCGCCAGGGCGCCGGGTCGCTGCTGCGGGCCCGGCCCGGGCCGGACGGGACCGCCGAGGTCGGGGGCGAGGTCGTCCTCGACCAGGTCCGCGACTACCCGGTCTGAGCCGGCGGCCCCCGCTCGCCGGCCCGCTCCTCGGCGACGTCGCCGTCGAAGCTGACCTCGACCCGCTGGTCGGGCAGCCGCTCCTCCTGCTTGGCCAGGCCCTCCAGGGCGCGCTCGTCGGGCCCGCCCAGGGGCGGCGGGGCCAGGCTGCGGGGCCACAGCCGCCGGCTCCGGACCACGTTCAGCTCGGCCGCCAGCAGGGTCACCGTCGAGGCCAGGTACAGCCACGACAGCAGGCCGATGACCAGGGCGAAGGCGCCGTAGGTGGCGCTGGCCCGGCTGAGCTGGCGGTCCACGTACCAGCCGCCCAGCCACTGCAGCAGGGCCCAGGCGAGGGCGGCCAGCACCGCCCCGGGGAGCAGCGTCCGCAGCGACACGTTCCGGACCGTCAGGACCCGGAACCCGACCAGGAACAACAGCATGTTGACCAGGGTCGAGGCGGCCACCCCGGCCGGCCCCGACCAGGCGGTGTCGGCGGCCGCCGCGAACCCCGAGACCACGCTGGCCAGCAGCAGCCCGCCCCCGAGGATGACCAGCCAGGCCAGCCCGCGCAGGCGGCGCAGGAGGAAGTTCGGGTAGCGCCGGCGGGGGACGTTCCAGATGCCGTTCATGGCCGCCTGGGCGGCCTCGGCCACCCCCAGCCCGCCCCACAGGGCCAGGCCCAGCCCGACGGCCAGGGCCAGCCCGCTGCCCCGGAGCCGGCTCTGGCTGACCGTCCCGCTGATCTCGTCGCCGACCACCGGGAACTGGGCCACCGCCGAGTCGACGATCCGCTGGCCCAGGTCGGACTGCCCCTGGAGCACGAACCCGAGCACGGTCACGGCCACCAGCAGCAGCGGGAACAGCGAGAAGAACCCGTAGTAGGCCAGCAGGGCGGCCCGGTGCCCTGCCTGGTCCTCGCCGTACTTCTTGACCACGGCCACCGGGAAGGCCAGCCAGCGGTGCCGCTGCTGGAAGTCGTCGACCGCACGCATGAGGCGCTTCAGCTGCTCCATCGTCCTCCTTGTACCCACGCGATACCCTGCTAGCCCCGTCCCGAGCGAGGAGCAGAGCGCCATGGCCGAGCCGCCGACCAGCATCGACCAGACCCCCGAGTGGCAGGCCCTGGCCCGGCACCACCAGGCGATCGGGGACACGCACCTGCGGGAGCTGTTCGCGGCCGACCCGGGGCGGGGCGAGACGATGACCTGCGAGGCCGGCGACCTGTACCTGGACTGGTCCAAGCAGCGGGTCACCGGCGAGACGATCGGGCTGCTGGTGGCCCTGGCCGAGCGGGCCGGGCTGCGCCGGCGGATCGACGCCATGTTCGGCGGGGAGCGGATCAACGTCACCGAGAACCGGGCCGTGCTCCACGTGGCCCTGCGGGCCCCCGAGGGCAGCTCGATCGAGGTCGACGGCCAGGACGTCGTGCCCGGCGTCCACGAGGTGCTGGGCCGGATGCGGGCCTTCGCCGAGGAGGTCCGCTCCGGCCGCTGGCTCGGCCACACCGGCCGGCGGGTCCGCAACGTCGTCAACATCGGCATCGGCGGCTCCGACCTGGGCCCGGCCATGGCCTATGAGGCGCTGCGGCCCTACAGCGACCGCTCGATGACCTTCCGGTTCGTCTCCAACGTCGACGGGGCCGACATCGCCGAGGCGACCCGCGACCTGGACCCGGCCGAGACCCTGTTCGTGGTCTGCTCCAAGACCTTCACCACCATCGAGACCCTGACCAACGCCCGCACGGCCCGGGCCTGGCTGCTGGACGCCCTGGGCGACCAGGCGGCCGTGTCGCGCCACTTCGTGGCCGTGTCCACCAACGCCGAGAAGGTGGCCGACTTCGGCATCGACCCGGCCAACATGTTCGGCTTCTGGGACTGGGTCGGCGGCCGCTACTCGTACCCGTCGGCGATCGGGCTGTCGCTGCTGGTGGCCATCGGGCCGGACCACTTCGACGAGCTGCTGGCCGGCTTCCACCTGATGGACGAGCACTTCCGCACGGCCCCGTTCGAGCGCAACCTGCCCGTGCTGCTGGGGCTGCTCGGCGTCTGGTACATCGACTTCTTCGGGGCCGAGACCCAGGCCGTGCTCCCCTACAGCCAGTACCTGGGGCGCTTCCCGGCCTACCTCCAGCAGCTCGACATGGAGTCCAACGGCAAGTCGGTCACCCTGGACGGGAGGCCGGTCCGGGTGGCGACCGGGCCGGTGGTCTGGGGCCAGCCAGGCACCAACGGCCAGCACGCCTTCTACCAGCTGATCCACCAGGGGACCCGGCTGATCCCGAGCGACTTCATCGGCGTCTGCCGGCCCGCCGAGGTCGTCGGCGACCACCACGACCTGCTCATGGCCAACTTCCTGGCCCAGACCGAGGCCCTGGCCTTCGGCAAGACCACCGAGGAGGTGCTGGCCGAGGGGGTCGCCCCCGACCTCGCCCCCCACCGGACCTTCCCCGGCAACCGGCCCACCAGCACCATCCTCGCCCCCGAGCTGAGCCCGTCGGTGCTGGGGCAGCTGACCGCCCTGTACGAGCACAAGGTGTTCACCCAGGGGGTCGTCTGGGACGTCAACTCCTTCGACCAGTGGGGGGTGGAGCTGGGCAAGGTGCTGGCCACCCGGATCGGGGCCGAGCTCGACCCGGCGGCCGGCGACGACCTGGACCACGACAGCTCCACCAACACCCTGATCCGCCGCTACCGGCGCCTCCGCGACGGCTAGCCCGGGAGCTGCAGGGCGGGCCGCACCTCGACCAGCCCGAGCTCGGCCTCCGGGACCCGGGCGGCGATCTCGACGGCCCGCTCCAGGCTCTCGCACTCGAGCAGGAAGAAGCCGGCCAGCACCTCCTTGGACTCGGCGAACGGGCCGTCGCTGGTCAGCACCTGCCCGTCGCGGAGCGACACCCGCGTGGCCAGCGACGGGTCGGCCAGGGCCTCGGTGACGAGCAGCTCTCCCGAGGCCGCGAGCTCGGAGGCCAGGGCGGCGTAGTAGCGGAACCCCTCGGCCCGCTGGTCGTCCGAGAACCCCTCCCAGATCTCCCGGGACGCCGGGTTGCTGTAGATCAGGATCAGGTACTTCACCGGGACCTCCAGTCGTGTCGAGACGAGCTCGGCGGCTTCGACTCTCTCATGAGCGGCGACCACGCCGACGCCACGCAGAGGAGGCAGCCATGCCCGAGACCACCCAGATCACCGGAGTGGCCAACATCGCCGTGCCCGTCACCGACCAGGACCGGGCCCTCGAGTTCTACCTCGGCACCCTCGGCTTCGAGAAGCGCCGGGACTTCCCCTTCGGCGACGGGCGCTGGATCGAGGTGGCACCGCCCGGGGCGGTGACGACCATCGCCCTGGTGCCGGCGGGGATCCCGGCCGGCATCCGCCTCGGGACCCGGGATGCCGGCGGCGACCATGCGGCGCTGCTGGCCCGCGGCGCCGACGCCGACCCGGAGGTGCTGGAGCTGCCGGACGCGCCCGCCATGTTCGGGCTGCGCGACCCGGACGGCAACAGCCTCATCCTGGTCGAGGGCGCCTGACCTCAGTCGCGCCGGCCCGCCTCGGCCAGCAGCTCGTCGAGGCGGGCCCGGACCGGGTCGAAGTCGGCCGCCTCGGCGGCCATGCCGGCCCACGGGTCGGCCTTGCGGGCCAGGCGGCGGCGCAGGTTGGCCACGGTGTAGCTCCGCGGCTCGACCCGGCCCAGCTCGGACCAGTCGATCGGGGTGGCCACCGGGGCCTCCGGCTTGGGCCGGACCGAGTAGGGGGCGACCACCGTCTGGGCGTAGCCGTTGCGGGCGGTGTCGAGCAGCAGCCGGCCCTGCCGGCTGGCCTTGCGCCACTCGACGCTCAGACGGTCGGGGTCGCGGGCCGCGACCAGCAGGGCCAGCTCGTCGGCCAGGGTCCTGACCACCTCGACGTCGGGACCGGGCCGCAGCGGCATGACCACGTGGTAGCCCCTGGACCCGGAGGTCTGGACGAAGGGGGCCAGGCCGACCTCCTCGGCGGCCTTCCTGACCGCCCTGGCCGCGGCCCGGACCACCTCCAGCTCCTGGTCCGGGTCGGGGTCGAGGTCGAGGATGACCAGGTCGGGCCGGGCCAGGTGCTCGACCGTCGAGGTCCAGGCGTGGAAGGTCACCGTGGCCAGGTTGGCCAGGTAGACGATGGTGGCGGCGTCGTCGCAGACCACGTGGTCGACGGTCCCGCCCCGGCCCCGGCGCTCGACGGTGACGGTCCGGACCCAGTCCGGGAAGTGGTCGGAGGCGCCCTGCTGCCAGAACCCCTTGCCGTTGACCCCGTTGGGGAAGCGCTGCAGGTTGAGCGGCCGGCCGGCCAGGTACGGGAGCATGACCTCGGCCACGTCGCGGTAGTAGGCGAGCAGGTCGCCCTTGTTCAGGCCGGCGTCGGGGAAGAAGGGCTTGCCGACGCTGGTCACCTTGACGGTCCGGCCGCCGACCTCCAGCGACCCGTCCCTCACGAGGCGAGGCATGTGGTCAGCCTACGCCCCGTGAGGGACAGGGTCGCCGGGTGGTCGCTCAGTCGGCCAGCAGTCTCCGCAGCCGCGACGGGATCAGCGCGGCCTTGCTGGCCCCGCTCGCCTGCTGCACGGTCTGGGCGGCGGCCGGCTCGGCGAACGGCACCACGTCGGGCTGGCAGACCGTGCCGCTGGGCGGCACCCGCGAGGTCAGGAAGTAGCTGCTGACGTAGGCGTCGACGCAGGCCGACGAGAACAGCGAGGTGTGCCCCCAGCCGGCCAGGGTGAGCAGCCGCGACCGGGGCAGCAGCCGGTCGACCGTGACCGCCCCGTGGTAGGGCGTGGCCGGGTCGAACCTGGTGCCGACGACCAGCACCGGGTTGGCGGTGGTGCGGTTCCAGGGGCCGTCGTAGTGGTCGTCGTCCCAGCCCGGCCACGGCTCGCAGATGCTGGAGAACCAGGTCCAGGGCCGGCCGAAGTAGGGGTACTGACGGTCCTGGGCCCTGGCCGCCCGCGACCAGGCGCCGACGTTGGACGGGTTGTGGGTCTCCGAGCAGGCGACCCCGGGGAAGCCCTCGACGAAGTTGGGGTAGTCCTCCTGCTGGAAGGCGGCGCCGAGCCGGGCCCGCACGGCCTGCAGGCTGGCCGCGGCCGCCCCCGGGCTGGTGAGCTCCCAGAGCTGCTGGAGGACCACGGCCCAGTCGGGCCACGCGGCCGGGTCGTAGAGCACGCCGAGGGTGGCGCCGATCAGCTCGGCGTAGGTGACCAGGAAGGTGCCGCCCTCGCCGTCGGGGAACTCGACGGGCTCGCGCAGCAGCCGCCTGGCCAGCCGGTCGAATCGGCGGGCGGGGTCGCCCGCGGAGAAGGCGCAGTTGGGGCCGCCGGCGTCGCACAGCCGGAGGAACTCCTGCAGGGTCTGGTAGGCGCCCTTGGCGCTGCGCAGCCGGGTCGAGAACGGCTGGGTGCGGGCCTGGTTCCCGCGGCCGGTGGACCAGGCGATCGGGTCGAGGACGCCGTCCACGACCAGGGCCCGGACCTTGCCCGGGAACAGGTTGGCGTAGGTGGCGCCCAGGTAGGAGCCGTAGGAGTAGCCGGCGTAGGTGAGCTTGGCGTCGCCGACGGCCCGGCGCAGCAGGTCCATGTCGCGGGCGACGTTGGCGGTCGACATGTGGTTCAGGATCGGGCCGCCGCGCTCGGCGCAGGCCCGGGCGATGGCCCGGTCGGAGCGGATCCAGATCCGCTCCTCCTCCCTGGTCACCGGGAACTGGAACGGGGCGAAGTCGGCGAGGGCGTCGTCCAAGGTCTCGTAGCAGCGCAGCGGGGTGCTGCCGATGATGCCGCGGGGGTCGAAGCCGACCAGGTCGAAGCGGGCCCGGACCTCGTCGGAGTAGAGGAACGGCCCGGCGCCCTGGACGAACTCGACCCCCGAGCCGCCCGGCCCGCCGGGGTTGATGAACAGCGACCCGATCTTGCGGCTGGGGTCGCCGGCCGGGAGCCGGGTCAGGGCCAGGGTGATCTGCTTGCCCCTGGGCCGGTCGTAGTCGAGCGGCACCACCGCGGTGGCGCACTCGAAGGCCTCCAGGCCCTCGCCCGCGCAGGTCGCCCAGTCGAGCTGGGGCACGGCCGCCCAGCCGGTGCCCGACGGGGACGATGCCGGGGCGGTCGCACCGGCCGGGGGGATGGTGAACAGGGTCGCGGCCAGCACGGCAACCAGGGCGGCGAGCACGGTCCGGCGGAGCCGGTGCCGCGCGTTCGAGGACTGCGCCAAGACGAGACCCCCTCCGGCATGCACCGGCGACCCCGACGGCGCCGGCGATCGGCCGGATCCTATCTGGTTCCCCTGCTTCGGGATAAGACCCGACTTGCGGATCTGGCCTACGTACGCGGGCTACTGCGGGTGCGTCCTGCGCAGGGCAGACCGGCGGAAACGGGGCGAACTGGGGATTGACCGAAACCGGACGGTCTGGCAGAGTCCGGATCGACGGCACGGTGGCCTCTCGTATGTCACCGTCGCGGTTGAACGGTAGGCCTGGCGGTCACGCCGGGCCGTGCGTCCTGGTCTCTTCCCGTGGCTGGGACGTGAGCCGGCCCGCCCCCCGAGGTGGTCCGGTGATGGAGGTGCCGTTCGGGGGATGGAAGGCCCCGAGGAGAACCACGGGCGCGAGCCCGAGGCCTACTCGGGGCTTTCCTCTGCCCCACCCACGATGCTGAGGCTGCCGCCCGGGCGGGCGTGGGTCACGGCCATCACCTCGGCCAGGATCGACAGGGCGATCTCGGGTGGCCGGCGGGCGCCCAGGTCAAGGCCGGTCGGGCTGTGGAGCCGGCCCAGGTCGGCCCCGGCCTCGCGCAGCCGGGCCACGAACCCCGGGGTGTGGCGGCGGCTGCCCATCACCCCGACGTAGCCGGCCCGCCCGCCGAGCAGGCCACCCAGGGCGGGCACCAGGGCGGGGTCGTCGTGGTCGACGAACACCACCGCATCGCCCGGGCCCAGGCCATCGGTGGCTTCCACGAAGGCTTCCGAGCCGGGCGGCTCGGCCCGGACGGCCAGGCCGACGATCCCGCCGATGGCCGCCAGGGCGTCGGCCACCGGGCCGGCGCCCCCGACGACCAGCCGCGGCGGGCCGGCGAAGGCCTCCAGGAACACCTCGACCACGCCCTCGCCGGGCTCGCCCTCGAAGCTGGTGTAGGCGCGGATGCCCGAGCGCTCCCCCGCCGCCAGCAGCCCGGCCCCGTCCCGGCCGGCCTTGCGGTCCAGGCCGTTGCAGCCGATGGTGCCGGCCAGCAGCGCCCCGTCGGGGGCGAACAGGGCCCGGTTCCCCGGGGCCGACGGCGGGTCGCCGTCGGTCCGCACGGTGGTCCCCATGACCACCGTCCGCCCGTCCCGCCTGGCCTCGTCCATGGCCGCGAACACGTCGGCGCTCACTTGTCCTCCTCGTCCTCCTCGGTGGGGCTCTCGCCCTGCTCCTCCTGCTCCCGGAGCTGGTTGAGGACGCCGCCGGCCAGGACGACCTTGCGCTCGCGCGGGGACAGGTCGAGGGCGGCGGTGAACCCGCCCTTGCCCTCGACCCGCACCTCGAGCTCGTCCGACCCGGCCTCGACGGCCTGCCGGAGGCCGGGGACCGACAGCTCGTCGCCGACCTCGAGCCGGTCGTGGGCCGCCTGGTCGATCACCAGCGGGAGCAGGCCCTGGGCGATCAGGTTGCGCCGGTGGATGCGGGCGAAGCCCTGGGCCAGGACGCAGCGGACCCCGAGGGCCAGCGGGGCCAGGGCGGCGTGCTCGCGGCTGGACCCCTGGCCGTAGTTGTCGCCGCCGACGATGAAGCCGCCCTCCCAGTCCTTGGCCCGCTGCACGAAGCCGGCGTCCTCCTTCATGAAGGTGTACTCGGCGATCGCGGGCACGTTCGACCGGTCGGCCATGACGATCGCCCCGTCGGGGGCCATCGACCCGGTGGAGACGTTGTCACCCAGGACGATCAGCACCCGGCCGGCGAACGCCTCGGGGAGCGGCGGCGGGATCGGTGGCTTCTTGATGTTGGGGCCGCGGATGATCTCGATCCGCTCGGCCTCGGTGGGCGGCGGGGGGGCCAGCAGCATGAAGTCGTCGACCACCGGGTCGGGGTCGTCGACCTTGGGCGGGTCGCCCAGGGTGCGCGGGTCGGTGATCTTCCCGTGCAGCCCGGTGGCCGCCGTGGTCGCCGGGGAGGCCAGGTAGACCTGGTCGTCGACGGTGCCCGAGCGGCCCTTGAAGTTGCGGTTGAAGGTGCGGACGCTGGCCTTGCCGGTCGGCGGGGCCTGGCCGATGCCGACGCACGGCCCGCAGGCCGGCTCCAGGATGCGCAGGCCGGCCCGCTCCAGGTTCTCCAGCACCCCCGAGGTGGTGATGGTGGTGAGGATCTGGCGGCTGCCCGGCGACACCGTGCCCACCGTGGTCGGCGGCAGGTGCTGGCCGGACAGCATGGCCGCCGGGATGGCCAGGTCCTCGTACCAGGAGTTGACGCTGGACCCGAAGCAGACCTGGAACACCGGGGTGCCGGCCACCTGCTCCACCGGGACCACGTTGTCGGGCTGGTGGGGCCTGGCGATGAGCGGCTCCAGGGTGCCCAGGTCGACCTCGACCTCCTCGTCGTAGGCGGCGTCGTCGTCGGGCCCGAGCTCGACCCACTGGTCCTCGCGCCGCTGGCGGGCCAGGAACCGGCGGGTCTGGGAGTCCGAGGGGAAGATGGCGGTGGTCCCGCCCAGCTCGGTGATCATGTTGCAGATGGTGGCCCGCTGGGTCACGGGCAGGCTGGCCACGCCCGGGCCGGTGAACTCGAAGATGCGGTTGAGGCCGCCCTTGACCGTATATCTACGGATCAGCCACAGGATCAGGTCCTTGGAGGCGACCCAGGGCGGCAGCTCGCCCTCCAGGCGCACGCCGACCACGATCGGGGTCGGGGTCTGGAACGGGTAGCCGGCCATGGCCAGGGCGACCTCCAGGCCGCCGGCCCCGATGGCGATCGACCCGCAGGCTCCCGAGGTCGGGGTGTGCGAGTCCGCCCCCAGCAGGGTCGCCCCGGGGCGGGCGAACCGCTCGGTGTGGACCTGGTGGCAGATGCCGTTGCCGGCCCGCGAGTAGTGGAGGCCGTAGCGGGCGGCGCAGCCCTGGAGGAACAGGTGGTCGTCGGCGTTGCGGTGGTCGAACTGGAGCATGTTGTGGTCGACGTACTGCACGGCCAGGTCGACCCGGACCCGGTCCAGCCCCAGGGCCTCGAACTCCATGCAGGCCATCGTCCCGGTCGCGTCCTGCAGCAGCGTCTGGTCGATCCGCAGGGCGATCTCCTGGCCGGCCTCCAGCCGCCCGGAGACCAGGTGCTCGGAGAGGATCTTGCCGGTCATGGTTCCGCGCATTGGCTGATCCTAGCTTAGCGGGGCGGGCACGCATCCGGCGCCGCATGCAGCATCAAGGCTCCGTACAGCGCCGCGGCTTGCGCGCCGCCAACGGCGACCACGCAGTCACTCAACTCCGGATGGGTGCCCGCCCCGCTAGCCGGGCGACCGGGAGGCGGTCGGTGGGCAGGCGGACGGGGTCGTCGCGGACCCGGGCCAGCAGGTCGAGGAACTCGGCCCTGGGCAGGTCGCGGGCGCCCAGGCTGGCCAGGTGGGGGGTGACCATCTGGACGTCGATCAGGCAGCCGCCGGCCTGGGTGAGGCGGGCGGCCAGGTCGACCAGGGCCACCTTGGAGGCGTCGGTGGCCAGGTGGAACATGGACTCGCCGGTGAACACCCCGCCCACCCCGACCCCGTAGAGGCCGCCGACCAGCTCGTCGGCGTCCCACACCTCCAGGCTGTGGGCGTGCCCGAGGTCGTGCAGGCGCTGGTAGGCGGCCCGCATCGGCGGCGTGATCCAGGTCCCCCCTTCCAGCTGGTCGCGCGGGCGGTCGGCGCAGCCGGCCAGGACGGCGGCGAAGGCGCGGTCGACGGTGGTCTCCCAGCCCGAGCGGCGCAGGCGGACCCGGAGCGAGCGCGACACCGTCACCCCGTCCAGCGGGATCACCCCGCGCGGGTCGGGCGAGAACCAGGGCAGCGGCGCCCCCGGGTGCGGCCAGGGGAAGATCCCCTGGCGGTAGGCCTCGACCAGGGTCGCCGGCTCCAGGTCGGCCCCGATCCCGACCAGCCCGTCCTCGCCGGCGGTGGCCGGGTCGGGGAACCGCCAGCGCGACGGGCCGGGGATGGGCAACGGGAGCGGCCTTCCGGGTCGGGGGTCGGGGTTCGCGGGCGTCAAGCCTAGCCCTTTCAGCGCCCATCGCGGCAGGTCACGGGGCCGGCGGGTGGAGGCCGCCGGGTTGTCCAGGTTGGCGCGCTTGCTTGACCCGATCCGTTGTGCTCACGATAGGGGCGCATGCGGCGCCGATCCGGCGTATCCCCCCGCCTTGCTCCGGAGGACAGATGCCTCGGTTGCGTCCCCTGTTGGCCGGCAGCGCGCTGGTGCTGCTGGCCTGCCTGGGGACCGGGGCCACGGCCGCCGCCAAGCCTCCGGCGGCTCTTCCCGCGCCTGCGAAGCAGCCGGCCATGAGCGCCGGGGCGTTCCTGGACAGCGTCGGGGTGAACCTGGCCCCCGGCGACGCCGTCGCCGCCTGGGCGGCCGCGCAGCGGCTCGAGGCGGCCGGCATCCGCCACGTCCGGGGGCCGGCGCCCACCGGGCCCGACGACCCCACCCTGGAGGGGCTGCGCGCCCTGGCCGGCACCGACCTCCGGCTCGACCTGGTCCTGGGGGACGACGCCGACCCGGAGGCGACCGCGGCCACGGCCGCGTCGCTCGGTCCGGCCGTGGCCGCCCTGGAGGCCCCGGCCGGCAAGCGGGCCTTGCCGCTGCGCCGGGCCGTGACCGCCCACCCGGCGCTGGCCGGGGTGGCCGTGCTCGGCAGCGGCCCCGGCGTCGACTACCAGGCTGTCCGGCTGGACCTGGACGGCCAGTGCCCGGGCTGCGCCGGCGACGAGCTCGGCTCCGGCGACGCGGCCGTGCAGGTCACCGAGGTCGACCTCGGCGCGGGCGTGCCCGGCGCGGTGGCGGCCAGGTACCTGCCGCGGCTGCTGCTGACCAACGCCGGAGCGGCCGTCCGCACCTATGTCCCGGGCGGCGGCACCGACACCGGGCCCGGCCTGCTCGACCCGGCCGGCGCCCCCACCCCGGCCTACCACGCCGTGGCCAACCTGCTCGCCCTGCTCGACGACGGCCCCAAGTCGGTGCAGCCGGGCCACCTCGCCTTCGCGCTGGCCGGGAACGTCGACGGGGTCCAGCAGCGCCTGCTCCAGAAGGCCGACGGCCACTTCTGGCTGGCCCTGTGGGTCGAGCGGGCCGGCTGGGACCCCGCCTCCGGGCAGACGCTGGCCGTCCCCGACCAGCAGGTCACGGTCACCCTGGGCACGCCGGTGGGCGGGGCGCGGGAGTTCGTGCCCGAGAGCGGGACCACCGCCGAGCGCCACTTCGCCGACCCGCCGGGCGGCCGGCGCGGGCTCGACGCCATCGAGCTGGAGGTGACCGACAAGGTCCTGCTGCTGGAGCTGATCCCCCTCGGCGCCGACGGGGCGGCGTCCCGGGCGACCAGGCCGCCGGCCTCGCCGGCGCCGGCCGCCCCCACCACCCAGAGCCCGGTGGTCAGGGGGGCCGGCCAGGCGGCCACCCCGACCACCGGCCCGGCCGCCGACGACGCCCGGGCCGCCGCGGCCGGCCAGCCCACCGCCGCCGCCGACCCGGCCAGCCGCTCCCCGCTCGCCTTCACCGGCTCCACGGCCCTGTCCATGCTGGTCGCCAGCCTGCTGCTGATGCTGGTGGGCGTGGCCGCCCTGTTCGCCTCACGGCGCCGCTACCACCACCGCCACTGAGCCGGCTCACCGGCCGGCCGGGGCGGCCGGGGGCCGGAGCCAGAGCGAGGCGCGGGTCGGCTGCATCGTCTGGTCGGCCACCGCCAGCA
>CALGFH010000245.1 GCA_937881255.1 uncultured Actinomycetes bacterium | reverse complement strand
AGGGCCGGTGCGGGTGGGGGTCGGGACCCCGCGGCGGCCGTAGCGGCGGGCGGGGGCGCGGCGGCGGGTGGTGGGGCGGGAACCGCTGGTGACCAATGCCCGCAACGGGGCCAGGGTGTCGTTGGTGACGTGGCCGGCCCAGACCAGCTCCCAGACGGCCAGGAGCAGCTCGCTGTCGTTGGTGGCGCCGACCGCGTCCGAGAGCTGGCGGAAGAACATCGCCCCGCGGGCGGCCATGGCGTCCCGGACCTGCTCAGCCAGGGGGGTGAGCTCGGCCGGCACGGGCTCGGGGAGGAGCAGGGGGGCGCCATCGGCCAGGTAGAGGCCGACCCAGCCGTCGTCGGAGCCGAGCGCCCCCGACCCGGCCCAGACGACCTCGCCGGAGGCGCAGAGCTGGTCGAGCAGGCCCGGGTGGTAGCCGGGCAGGCGGGCGGCCAGGACCTGGCGCTCCAGGGCCGAGGCGGGCACGGCCGCGCCCTGGAGCTGCTCGACCACCCGGAACAGGGCGTCGAGGTCGGCCGAGCGGGGCCCGGCCGGGCCGACCCCCTGCCAGGCGCCCAGGAACCGGGCCATCGCCTCCTGGGGGACGGGCTCGACCTCGCGGCGCAGCGCGGCCAGGGAGCGCCGCCGCAGCCGCCGCAGCACCTCGGCGTCGAGCCACTCGCGGCCCGACCCGCCCGGGCGGAACTCGCCCTGGACGACCCGGCCGGCCGCCTCCAGCCGGGCCAGGGTCTGGGAGACCACGGCCACGCCGAGGCCGAGCCGGCGGGCCGGGTCGGGGGCCAGGAACGGCCCGTGGGTGCGGGCGTAGCGGGCCAGCAGGTCGCCCACCGGGTCGGCCACCGGCTCCAGGAAGGCCTGCGGCACCCCGACCGGCGGGGCCGCCCCGAGCCCGTCGCGCAGCCGGGCCACGTCCTCGATGGCCACCCAGCGCTCCTGGCCGCCGACCCGCAGCCGCACCGCCCGCCGCGTCCCCTCCAGCTCGGCCAGCCAGCCGGGGGCGGCCGCCGGGTCGGTGCTGCGGGCGGCCGCCTCCTGCACGGTCAGGTCGCCCAGCAGCCGCAGGGCGTCGTGCAGGCCGTCGGGGTCGCGGGCCTTGCGCTCGGGGGTGAGCAGCTGCAGCTCCAGCTCCAGGTCGGCCAGGGCGGCCTGGTCGATCAGGTCGCGCAGCTCCTCGCGGCCCAGCAGCTCGGCCAGGACCGACCGGTCCAGCGACAGGGCCTGGGCCCGCCGCTCGGCCAGGGGGGCGTCGCCCTCGTACATGAACGCGGCCACGTACCCGAACTGGAGCGAGCTGGCGAACGGCGACGGGAACGGCGTGTCGACCTCGACCACCCGGACCTCCCGGCTGGCCACCTGGGCCATCAGCTCCTTGAGGCCGGGCAGGTCGAACACGTCCTGGAGGCACTCGCGCATCGTCTCCAGGATCACCGGGAACGACCCGTACTTGGAGGCGACCTGGAGCAGCCCGGCGCTGCGCTGACGCTGCTGCCACAGAGGCGTGCGCCGGTCGGGCCGGCGCCGGGGCAGCAGCAGGGCCCGGGCCGCGCACTCGCGGAAGCGGCTGGCGAACAGGGCCGACCCGCCGACCTCCCCCACCACCAGGTCCTCGATCTCCTCGGGGTCGAACAGGATCGACTCGGCGGCCGGGGCCTCGTCGACCTCGGGCAGCCGGACCACCACCCCGTCGTCGGTGTACATGGTCTGGACCTCGAGGCCGAGGCGCTCCCGGACCCTGGCCTCGATGGCCTGGGACCAGGGGGCGTGGACCTTGGCCCCGAAGGGCGAGTGGACGCAGACCCGCCAGTCGCCCAGCTCGTCGCGGAAGCGCTCGACCACGATGGTGCGGTCGTCGGGCAGGACCCCGGTGGCCTCGCGCTGCTCGTCCAGGTAGGCGGCCAGGTTGCCGGCGGCGAAGTCGTCCAGGCCGGCCGCGCGCAGCCGCTCCAGCCGGGCCTCGGGGGCCAGGCCGGACAGCTCGCGCAGGAACCCGCCGAGGGCGCGGCCCAGCTCGACCGGCCGCCCCAGCATGTCGCCGTGCCAGAACGGCAGCTTGCCCGGCTGGCCGGGGGCCGGGGAGACCAGCACCCGGTCGTGGGTGATGTCCTCGATCCGCCAGGCCGACGCGCCGAGGGTGAACACCTCCCCGACCCGGGACTCGTAGACCATCTCCTCGTCCAGCTCGCCGACCCGGGTGGCGCGCTCCCCGACCAGGAACACGCCGAACAGGCCCCGGTCGGGGATGGTCCCGCCGGAGGTGACGGCCAGGCGCTGGGCCCCGGGCCGGCCGGCCAGCCGCCCCTCGACCCGGTCCCAGTTGAGCCGGGGCCGCAGCTCGGCGAACTCGTCCGAGGGGTAGCGGCCCGACAGCATGTCGAGCACGCTGTCCAGGGCGCTGCGGGGCAGCTCGGCGAACGGGGCGGCCCGCCGGATCAGGGCCTCGAGGTCGTCGATCGTCCAGTCGTCCATGGCCACCATGGCCACGATCTGCTGGGCGAGCACGTCCAGGGGGTTGCGGGGGTAGCGCATGGCCTCGATGGCCCCGGCCCGCATGCGCTCGACCACGACCGCGCTCTCGACCAGGTCGCCGCGGAACTTGGGGAACACGATGCCCCGGCTGACCGCGCCCACCTGGTGGCCGGCCCGGCCGATGCGCTGCAGGCCGGACGCGACCGAGCTGGGCGCCTCCACCTGGATGACCAGGTCGACCGCGCCCATGTCGATGCCCAGCTCCAGCGAGCTGGTCGCGACCACCGCGGGCAGCCGGCCGGCCTTGAGGTCCTCCTCGATCTCGGTGCGCTGCTCGCGGCTGACCGAGCCGTGGTGGGCCCGGGCCAGCTCGGTCTCGGCCAGCTCGTTGAGGTTGGCGCAGAGCCGCTCGGCCAGGCGGCGGGAGTTGGCGAACACGATGGTCGAGCGGTGGGCCCGGATCAGCTCGACCAGCCGCTCGTCGATGTGGGGCCAGATCGAGGACCGGTCGGGCAGCCCCGAGGCCGACCCGGACGCCGGGTCGTCGGAGGCCTCGCCGATGGCCGCCATGTCCTCCACCGGGACGACCACGGAGAGGTCGAAGGCCTTCTCCGAGGGCGGGGCGACCACCGTCACCGGACGGGGGCCGCCCAGGAAGCGGGCCACCTCGTCCAGCGGCCGGACGGTGGCCGACAGGCCGATGCGGCGGGCCGGCCGCTCCAGCAGCTCGTCCAGGCGCTCCAGGCTCAGGGCCAGGTGGGCCCCGCGCTTGGTCGCCACCACCGAGTGGACCTCGTCGACGATCACCGTGTCGACGTAGGCCAGGGCCTCGCGGGCCCTCGAGGTGAGCAGCAGGAACAGCGACTCGGGGGTGGTGATGAGGATGTCGGGCGGGTGGGCCGGGAAGCGGCGGCGGACGTCGGCCGGGGTGTCGCCGGTGCGCATCCCCACGGTGATGTCGGGCAGGGGCGCGTCCAGGCGGGCGGCGGCCGCCCGCAGCCCGGCCAGGGGGGCCCGGAGGTTGCGCTCGATGTCGGCGGCCAGGGCCTTGAGCGGGGAGACGTACAGCACCCGGAGGCGCTGGCGCTCGGGGACCGCCGGGGCGCCGGCCAGGCGGTCGATGGCCGACAGGAACGCGGCCAGGGTCTTGCCCGACCCGGTGGGCGCGACCACCAGCACGTCCTGGTCCTGGGCGAGGGCGTCCCAGGCGCCGACCTGGGCCTGGGTGGGCGCGGCGAAGGCGCCCTCGAACCACCCACGGGTCAGGGCCGAGAACCGCCCGAGCCCGGCGGGCGTTCGCGCTGCTGCCACCCGCCCATGCTAGTGCCGGCCCCCGACAAGCGCCGTCTTTGGGCGGCAGGCCCGCGGTGGCACACTGGACGGCGACGCGAGGCATACCGACGAGGGTGATGATCATGGGCTGGTTCGAACGGCCGGAGTTCGGCGCCAACGTGGGGCTGATCGACGAGATCTACCGGCAGTACCTGGACAACCCGGAGTCGGTGAGCCCCGCCTGGCGGGACTTCTTCGCCGAGAACGAGCCCGAGGGCTACGAGGACCCCGGGACGGCCGAGGCGACCGCCGAGGTCGAGGAGAAGCCGCCTCCCAGGGCCGAGGAAACGCCGGCGGCCAAGGCCGAGGAGAAGCCACCTCCCAAGGCCGAAAAAACGCCGGCACCCAAGGCCAAGGCGGCCCCCGAGCGGGACGGCAAGGCGGAGCCCCAGCTGGTGCCCCTGCGGGGGGCGGCGGCCCGGATCGTCGAGGCGATGGAGGCCAGCCGGGAGGTGCCGACCGCGACCTCGGTCCGGACCGTGCCGGCGCGGCTCCTGGAGGTCAACCGCAGCGTCCTCAACGGCCACCTGCGCCGGCGCCAGGGCGGCAAGGTCAGCTTCACCCACATGATCGCCTACGCCGTGGTCAAGGCCGTCGCGGCCGTCCCGGTGATGACCACCATGTACCGCGAGGTCGACGGCAAGCCCAACGCCGCCCGGCCCGCCCACCTCAACCTCGGCCTGGCCGTCGACACCCGGCGCCCCGACGGGTCCCGGACCCTGCTGGTGCCCAACATCAAGCAGGCCGACACGCTCGACTTCGCCGGCTTCGTCCGCGCCTACGAGGAGATCATCGCCAAGGTCAAGGCGAACAAGCTGACCGTGCAGGACTTCGCCGACACCACCCTGACCATCACCAACCCGGGCACCATCGGGACCGTGCTGTCGGTCCCCCGCCTGATGGCCGGCCAGTCGGCCATCATCGGCGTCGGCGCCATCGACTACCCGGCCGAGTACCAGGGGGCCGACCCCGACACCCTGGCCGGCATGGGCATCGGCAAGGTCATCACCCTGACCTCGACCTACGACCACCGGGTCATCCAGGGCGCCGAGAGCGGCGAGTTCCTGGCCCGCATGCACCGGCTGCTGCTGGGCGAGGACGACTTCTACGCCGAGCTGTTCCGGGCCATGACCGTCCCGTATGTGCCCGTCCAGTGGCACAAGGATGAGAAGCCGGGCCAGGACTCGCTGGACAGCATCGAGAAGCAGGCCAGCGTGCTCCAGCTGATCAACCTGTACCGGGTCAGGGGGCACCTGATCGCCAACCTGGACCCGCTCAAGGCCAAGCCGCCGATGATGCACCCCGAGCTCGACCCGGCCAGCTACGGCTTCACCATCTGGGACCTGGAGCGGCGCTTCGCCACCGGCGGGCTGGCCGGTCAGCGCGAGCTGCCCCTCGGCGAGATCCTGCACATCCTGCGCGACGCCTACTGCCGCACCGGCACGGTCGAGTACATGCACAACGCCCAGACCGACGAGAAGCAGTGGATCCAGGAGCACGTCGAGGGCGTCCCCCAGGAGCTGCCCAAGGAGGACCAGCTCCAGATCCTGCACAAGCTCAGCGAGACCGAGGCCTTCGAGCGCTTCCTGCACAACAAGTACACCGGCCACAAGCGCTTCAGCCTGGAGGGCGGCGAGAGCCTGATCCCGATGCTGGACGCGGTCCTGGACGAGGCCGCCGACGACGGCATGGAGGGCGCGGTCATCGGCATGAGCCACCGCGGCCGCCTCAACGTGCTCGCCAACACCGTCGGCAAGAGCTACGGGGAGATCTTCGGCGAGTTCGAGGGCAACCTCGACCCGACCCTCACCCAGGGCTCGGGCGACGTGAAGTACCACCTGGGCGCGGTCGGCAAGCACGTGGCCCGCTCGGGCAAGGAGGTGCGGGTCGAGGTCGCCTCCAACCCCAGCCACCTGGAGGCGGTCAACCCGGTGGTCGAGGGCATCGCCCGGGCCAAGCAGGACCTGCTCGACCGGGGCGAGGAGGCGCCGGTCCTGCCCATCCTGATCCACGGCGACGCCGCCTTCGCCGGCCAGGGGGTGGTCGCCGAGACCCTGAACCTGTCCCAGCTGCGCGGCTACCGCACCGGCGGCACCGTCCACATCGTGGTCAACAACCAGGTCGGGTTCACCACCAGCCCCGACTACGGCCGCTCCTCCACCTACGCCACCGACGTGGCCAAGATGATCCAGGCGCCCATCTTCCACGTGAACGGCGACGACCCCGAGGCCTGCGTCCGCGTGGCCCGCCTGGCCTTCGAGTTCCGCCAGGCGTTCAAGAAGGACGTCGTCATCGACATGTGGTGCTACCGGCGCTACGGCCACAACGAGGCCGACGAGCCGTCGTTCACCCAGCCGCTGATGTACGAGCGGATCAAGAACCGCCGGCCGGTGCGCAAGCTCTACACCGAGGCCCTGGTCAACCGGGGCGACCTGTCGATCGAGGACGCCGAGCGGTCGCTGGAGGAGTTCCGCAAGCGCCTCCAGCAGGCCTTCGACGACACCCACGACGAGGAGGACAGCCAGGTCGCCAAGGTCGAGCTGGAGCGGCCGGCCCCGATGGCCGCCGACCCGGCCGTCGACACCACCGTCGACCGCGAGACCCTCGACCAGCTGGTGGCCAAGCTGACCAGCGTCCCGGACGGCTTCAACGTCCACCCCAAGCTGGTCAAGTGGCTGGAGCAGCGGGCCGGGGCGCTGGAGCGCAACAGCGTCGACTGGGCCCTTGGCGAGGCCCTGGCCCTGGGGTCGCTGCTCCAGGAGGGCCGCATGATCCGGCTGTCCGGGCAGGACACCCGGCGGGGCACCTTCAGCCAGCGCCACTCGGTCCTGGTCGACCAGACCAACGGGGAGCTGTACACCCCGCTGGCCAACCTGGGCGAGGGCCAGGGCAAGTTCTTCGTCTACGACAGCCTGCTGTCGGAGTTCGCGGCCATGGGCTTCGAGTACGGCTACTCGGTGGCCAACCCCGAGGCGCTGGTGCTGTGGGAGGCCCAGTTCGGCGACTTCGTCAACGGCGCCCAGATCATCGTCGACCAGTTCATCTCGGCCGCCGAGGACAAGTGGGGCCAGCGCTCCAGCCTGGTCCTGCTGCTCCCCCACGGGTTCGAGGGCCAGGGGCCGGAGCACTCCAGCGCCCGCCTGGAGCGGTTCCTTGACCTGGCCGCCGAGGACAACATGCAGGTCGCCTACCCCTCGACCCCGGCCCAGTACTTCCACCTGCTGCGCCGCCAGGCCCTGCGGGCCAACCGCAAGCCGCTGGTGGTGATGACCCCCAAGTCGCTGCTGCGGCTGCCCGCGGCCCGCTCGACGGCCGAGCAGCTGACCACCGGCCAGTTCGCCGAGGTCCTGCCCGACCCCGAGCAGTCGTCGCCCGACGGGGTCAGGCGGGTCCTGCTCTGCACCGGCAAGGTCTACTACGAGCTGGCCAAGCGGCGCCGCGACGAGGAGCTGGGCGAGCTGGCCATCCTCCGGGTCGAGCAGCTGTACCCGTTCCCGGCCGGGGCGCTCCGGGCCCAGCTCGACGCCTACCCCAACGCCGAGCGCACCATCTGGGTCCAGGAGGAGCCGGAGAACATGGGCGCCTGGCGGTACGTGCGGCTCAAGGCCGAGGAGGGGCTGGGGGTGCGGCTGGAGCCGGCCTCCCGGGCCGAGGGCGCGGCCCCGGCGGCCGGCAGCCCGACCCTCCACCAGCAGGAGCAGCAGGAGCTACTCGACCGCGCGTTCGCCGGGTTAAGGTAGCGCTGGCCCGATCGCGACCAAGGAGGTGCCGCCATGAAGGTGCGGGACGTGGCGAGCAGCGCGGTGGTGGCGGTCGGCCCGGCCTCCTCGCTCCGTGAGGCGACCCAGCTGATGGCCAAGCACCGGGTGGGCTCGGCCGTGGTCCAGGACGCCGAGATGCTGATCGGCATCCTGACCGAGCGGGACGTGCTCAACGCGGTCGCGCACGCCGACGACCCCGAGGCCGTGAGCGTCGAGCAGATCATGACCGCCGACGTGGTCACCGTCGGGCCCGACTGGGACCTGATCGAGGCGGCCAAGGTGATGGCCCGCCGGCGCATCCGCCACCTGGTGGTCTACGAGGGCGGCCAGCTCCTCGGGGTGCTGAGCGTCCGCGACGTGCTCCCGGCGGTCCTGCCGGAGTAGCCGGCGGCCGTGGCCGGCCGGGACGGGCCAGCCGGGCGGGTCCTCGGGGACCTGGTGCTCGCGGACCATTCCTGCGCCAGCCTGCTCACCACCTGGGCCAGCGCCGGCGACGGCCAGTGGCCGGCCTGGCGGGCCAGCTTCACCGGGGCCGGGCGGCCGGCCAGCCTGGCCAGGGACGTGCCCGGCCTGCTCGGCTACCGCCACTTCCTGACCGCCCTGGCCGCCCTGCTCGACGTCACCGGAGAGCCAGGAGAGGAGCTGGAGCGGGCGGTGGCGGCCAGGCGGGACGAGCTGGCCGAGGCCGACCCGGGCGGCTACCTGCGGCTGCTGCTCGACCACGCCGGCACGGCGGCCCTGCTGGTGGACGCCGGGGGCGGCGGCGACCAGGTGCTGACCGTGGCCGAGCTGGAGCGGGCCGCCGACCGGCCGGCCCACGAGATCGTCCGGCTGGAGACCCTGGCCGAGGAGCTGCTGGCCCAGGGCGCGCCCACGGCCAGGTCGCTGGGCCGGTTCGTGGGCGGGTTCGAGGAGCGGGTCGGCACGGCCATGGAGCGGGGCGTGGTCGCGCTCAAGTCGATCGCCTCCGCCCGGGGCGGGCTGTGGCTGTTCACCGAGTCCAGCCAGGCCGACCGCCGCCGGGCCTTCACGAACCTGGACAAGGCGGCCGCGGCGGCGCGGTTCGAGGACCCGGTGCTGCTGCCGTTCCTGGTCCGGCGGGCCGCCGAGCTGGCCGCGACCCGCCAGGTGCCGCTGCAGTTCGCCACCGGCATCGGCGACGAGGACGTGTACCTGCCCCACGCCGACCCGGGCCTGCTCTGGCCGATGCTGCGCGACCCCCGCACCGAGGACTGCCCGGTGGTGCTGCTCGGCTGCTACCCCTATGTGGGCGGCGCCGCCCACCTGGCCGGCACCTACGCACAGGTCTCCATGGACCTGTCGCCCGGCATCCTCCTGGCCGAGCCGATCGCGGCCCGGATGGTGTCGGAGGCGCTCGGCCTGTGCCCGCCGGGCAAGCTGCTGGCCGGGTCGGGTGGGCGCGCCTACCCCGAGTCCCACTGGTGGGGGGCGGTCGTCTGGCGGCGCGCCCTGGCCAGGGTCCTGCGGGCCGAGGTCGAGGCGGGCGGGCTCGACGACGCGGCCGCCCGGGACACGGCCCGGCGCATCCTGGCCACCAACGCCACCCGGCTGTACCGGCTCTGACGCCTAGGGAGGGGCGAAGCGCAGCACGCGCCAGCTGCCGTCCTGCTTGACCAGGGTGCAGCGGAAGACGGCGGCGCGGGCCCGGGTCGCCCTGACCTGCCGGCCCGACCCGGTGACGAGCCGGGCCGGGGAGCGGCCGACGCGGGCGATCACCACCCAGCTGCCGTTGCCCGGCCGGTAGGCGTTGAACACCTTGACCGGCATGCGCAGGCCGTCGAGGCGGCGGCCGGAGCTGCGCAGCCGCGCGATCTCGGCCCGGTCCCTGGCCAGCCCGGCGGCGCCGGGCGCGTACACCGACTCGAGCAGCCGCAGGTCGCGCTCGCGCAGGGCGATCGCGCGCAGCTGCATCAGCTCGCTGAAGCGGGTGACGATCCGGTCCCGGACCTGCACGGCGGCGGTCGACGCGGCGGCGACCGTGGCCGCCTCCGGCTCCTGACCGGGGTCGACGGCCGGCGCCGCCTCCCGGGTCGCGACCACGCCGAGGGAGCCGGCCACGAACAGGCTGACCAGGACGACGGCGACAAAGGTCAAGCCGACGGCGCTTTCCGCGCTCGACTGGGACGACGGATCAGGCTCGGTCTGCATAAAAGGAAAAAATGCGCAGGGATCAAGGCATGCTACGACGCGGGGCAAGCCATGACAATCGCTCTGGGGCGCCGGGTCAGGCCGAACCCGCTGGGCGGCCCGGCCGTGCCTCGAGGCGGCGCTCGGCGGCCAGGCGGCCGAGGCCGGCCTCCCCGCCGGGCTCGTCGTGGACCACGAACCGCATCGCCTCGGCCAGGCCCCGGTGCCCGGCCTCGGTGGCGACCAGCCGGTGCATCCGCTGGGCGACCAGCCGGTAGGCGGGATGGCCCTGGGGGGTGGAGCGCAGCTCGGCCAGGTGCATCAGCTCGCGGGCGTTCATCGTGATCGCGAACCGGACCCGGTGGGCCAGGCCGACGGCGTAGGCGGCCTGGGCCGGGAACCGGGGGGCCAGGGCCTCGTACAGCCCGGCCGAGGCGGCCATGGCCGCCTGGAAGGGCTCGGCCAGCCCGGCCTCGGCGACGTCGCCGGGCAGGTCGTAGCCGAGGCCAGGGGTCAGCGGCTGCCACACGATCGTGCACATCCGGTGGCGTTGCAGGTCCCGGAAGGCGCCGTAGTCGGCGACGACGTCGAAGGTGTAGACGCTGCGCTCGAAGGCCCGCCCGGGCCGGTGGCGGCGGTTGCGCCGCTCGCCGACGTAGGCGGCCAGCAGCCGGGCCCGCTCCTCGGCCCCGAGGCGGGCCACCCGGGCGGCCACCTCGGCCTCGCCGACCCCCAGGTTGGGGTAGGCGATGGCGGTCAGGACCTTGTCCTCGCCGGCCGGGTCGAACTCGGTCAGCCGGACCGACGGCCCCTCCTGGGGGGCCGGGGGCGCGTCGCCGAGCACGGCCTCGACCACCTTGGCCGTCTCGGCGGCCGTCTCGGCCAGGTAGCGGGACCAGGCCACCCCCCGCTCCTCGCGGTCGACCCGGTGCAGGAACGCCGGGATCACCTGGCGCAGCTCCTCCAGGAGCAGGTCGGCGTAGCTGCGGGCCTCGGGCAGGGCCGAGGCCCGCAGGCGCAGCAGGAGCGCCTCGTAGGCCTGCCCGGAGGCGAAGATGCCCAGGTTCGAGGTGGTGGCGGCCGGCAGCAGGCCGCGCAGCCCGTCGAGGGCCCGCGCCTTGACGGCCCGGCGCCAGGCGGCCTCGCTCGACCCCGGCTCGTGGGGCACGACCTGGGCCAGGTGCCCGGTCAGGGCCGGGAGCAGCTCGGCATAGGTGGCGAACAGCCCGTCCATCACCCGCCGGTACTCCGGGCCGAGGTCGCTGGCCTCGACGTCCGGGTCGAGGTGGTAGCGCCAGCGGCCCCCGGGCCGGTCGGCGTAGGACACGTAGCGGGTCGACTGCTCCAGGTAGGCGGCCAGCCGGCCCCACTCGAGCAGCTTGGTGAGCAGGTTGGACGCCTGCTCGCAGGCCACGTGGGCCCCGCCCAGCTGGGCCACCGAGTCGTCCCCGTAGTCGTCGAAGACCCGCTGGTACAGCGCGGTCGCCCTGGCCACCCCGACCTCGGGTGTCGCCGGTTGCTCCCCGGCCTCGACCTGGTCCGCGAACTCGTCCAGGAACAGCCGCCGCAGGGTCTTGCCCGACCGGGAGTAGCGCGCGAACAACGCCCCCTTGACCGTTTCGGGCAGGTTGCGCAGGGCGAACACCGGCCGGTCGAGGTTGGTGACGTACGGGGCCAGACGGGCCCGCTCGTCGGCGCTGAACTCCTCGACCCAGTAGGCCGGCTGGGTCGTCACGACAGCCCCAGCAGCGGCTCGAGGCCGACGGTGAGCCCGGGGCGGGTGGCGACCGCCTGGACGGCCAGCAGGACCCCGGGCATGAACGACGACCGGTCCAGCGAGTCGTGGCGCAGGGTCAGGACCTCGCCCTGCCCGCCGAAGATGACCTCCTGGTGGGCGACCAGCCCGGGCAGGCGGACCGAGTGCACCCGCACCCCCTCGACCTCGCCTCCCCGCACCCCGGGCACCGACTCGCCGGTCGTGCCACCGGGCTCGCGCCTGCGGGCGGCCGCGATCGCCCTGGCCGTGCGCAGGGCGGTGCCCGAGGGGGCGTCGGCCTTGCCCTGGTGGTGGAGCTCGATCACCTCGGCGGCCGGGTAGAAGCGCCCGGCCACGGCCGCGAAGTGCATGGCCAGGACGGCCCCGAGGGCGAAGTTGGGCGCCCAGACGACGTTGCCGTGGTCGGTCTTGCCGGCCAGGGCGGCCAGGTCGTCCATCAGCTCGGCCGGCAGGCCGGTGGTGCCGGAGACCAGGTGGACACCCTCGGGCAGCAGCCCCTCGACCGCGGCCGCGGTCGCCTCCGGCCGGGAGAAGTCGACCACCACCTCGGCCTCGGCGGCCAGCAGGTCGGACAGGCTCTCGGAGACCAGCAGCTCCTCGGGCGCGGCCGGCACCAGGTCGCGCAGGGGCCGGCCGACGCCGCTGGAGCGGGCGACCACGGCCGCCAGCTCCAGGTCGGGCGCGTCCAGCACCGCCTTGCAGGTCGCCTGGCCCATCCGACCCGTCGCCCCGAGCACCCCGACCCGCACCAGCGCCCTCCTCGTTGTCACCGCCCGACCGCGAGCAGGATAGCCGGTCGCCGCGACCTGCTTGGGGACCGCCAGTTTTGGTTACGCTGTTGCCATGCTGGACCTGGTCGACAACGAGGCCGTGGTGCTCGCCGTGCTCGGCGACCGCTACCGGCTGCCGGTGGAGCGGCTGGCCCCGGGGCAGGTCGCCGTGGCCGAGGCGGCCCAGCCGGGCATGCCCGTCCGCGCCCTGGCCCGCCGGGGCGGGGCGGTGGTCGCGGTCGCCCCCGCCTGGCGCGAGCTGCTCCACCAGCACCTGGACGGCTCGGCGTCCCTGGGGGCCGCCCTCGACGCGGTCGCCGGCACCGTCGGTGGCCAGCACTTCTCCTGGGTCGCCCGCACCGGGGTGGCCATCGCGCCGCCGTCGGCCGAGGTCACCGTGCTCGACACCACCGACCCGCGGCTGCCCGAGTGGGTCATCGGCCACTTCAGCGGCGAGGCCTGGGTCGTCCTGGGCGACGACGGCCAGGTGCTGTCGACGGCCGTGCTCAAGCGCTACGACGACCGGCTGCGGGAGATCTCCGTCGGCACCAGCGAGGCGGCCCGCGGCCGCGGCCTGGCCAAGGCGGTCACCGCCGCCGCCGCCCGGGCGGTCCTGGCCGAGGGCCGGGCCGTCCTCTACAACCACGACGCCACCAACCACACCTCGGCCCGGGTCGCCGAGGCGGTCGGCCTGCACGAGTTCGGCCGCTGCCACGCGGTCGTCACCGACACCGACCCCGACCCCGGGGTCGCCGACGACGCCAGAGACTCGACCTCGACCTGAGGGTGAGGCGCCATGGGCCCGCGCCGGACCAACCTGGCCCTGCTGATCGTGCTGATGGTGGCCCTGGCCACCGGTGGGCTGGCGTTCGCGGCCGGGACCGGCTGGGGCCGCCCGGTGGTGGTCGCCCACGGCCTGGCCGGGCTGGCCGTGCTGGTCCTGGCTCCCTGGAAGTCGGTGGTGGTGCGGCGCGGCCTGGCCAGGCGCTCGGGGGCCGGCCGCTGGGCCTCGGTCGCCTTCGGGGTGCTGGTGCTGGTCGCGGTGGCGGCCGGGGTGGCCCACGCCACCGGGGCGCTGGCCGGCCTCGGCCCGGTCAGCGCCATGCAGGTCCACGTCGGCGCCGCCCTGGTCGCGCTCCCCCTGCTGGCCTGGCACGCCGCCGCCCGGGGCGGGGCCCGGGCGCGCCGCGCCGACCTGTCCCGCCGGGCCCTGCTGCGGGCCGGGGTGGTCGCCGGCGGGGCCGGGCTGCTGCTCCTGGCCGTCGAGGGCGCGACCCGCCTGGCCGGCCTGCCGGGCGCCCGCCGCCGCTTCACCGGCTCCCTCCCGGTGACCGGAACCGACCCGCGCCGGATCCCGGTGACCCAGTGGCTGGACGACCGGGTCCAGGTCATCGACCCCTCCGCCTGGCGCCTCCGGGTCACGGCGGCGGACGCGACCCGCGAGTGGACCTACGCCGAGCTGGAGGGGTTCGGCGACCGGGTCGAGGCGGTGCTCGACTGCACCGGCGGCTGGTTCGCCCGGGCCGCCTGGGAGGGGGTGCGTCTCGACCGCCTGCTCCCACCCGGCGCCGGCGGCAGCGTGGTGGTCGTCTCGGCGACCGGGTACCGGCGCCGCCTCCCGGCGGGCGACGCCGGGTCGCTGCTGCTGGCCACCCGCCTGGCCGGCCGTCCCCTCAGCGCCGGCCACGGCTTCCCGGCCCGCCTGGTCGCCCCCGGCCGCCGCGGCTTCTGGTGGGTGAAATGGGTGGTCTCGGTCGAGCTCGACCCCGCACCCTGGTGGCGCCAGCCCCCGTTCCCGCTCACCTGACCGCGGCCGGGCGCAACCTTTCGGCCTCCCCAGGGGGTCAAGGTGACATGACCGTCGACGACGTCGAGTTCCGCGAGTTCTTCGCCGCCCAGTACGCGCGGCTGTG
>CALGFH010000244.1 GCA_937881255.1 uncultured Actinomycetes bacterium | reverse complement strand
GGGGGGCGGGCGGTCTTGGGGGTGGCGAGGAGGGCGCGGGCCTTGGCCGGGTCGTGGGCGCAGGCCGGGCAGGAAGGGGGCGCTGCCCCGGACCCGGTGCCGCCGCCGGGGGTGGCGGGGGGAACCAGGGTGGTCGCCGGCGACCCGGCCAGGGCGGTGGCGAGCCGGTCGCGGTCGACGGCCAGGGAGACGGCCCGGCGCCAGCGGGGGTCGCGGCCCAGCTTCGACCTGAGGTTGAAGGCCAGGTGCCAGGTGGTGAGGGTGGGGCCCTGGAGGAGGCCGGGGGTGGTGCGGCCGTCGGTGGAGGGGCCGTGGACGGTGCGGGCGGCGGGGAGCTGGTCGGGGGGGACGGGGGCGAACGAGACGCGGCCGTTCTGGAGCTCGAGCCAGGCGGTCTGCTCGTCGGGGGCCGGGTGCACGCTGACCTTGTCGAGGAGGGCCGGGGAGCCCCAGTAGGCGGGGTTGCGGTCCAGGGTCAGGGAGCGACCCGGGCGGGCCGGGGCGGCCAGGCGGAAGGGGCCGCTGCCGACCGGCTGGGTCAGGTAGGCGGCCGGGTCGGGCCGGACCACGTCGGCGGGGAGGGGCGACAGCGGGAGGGCGGCGACCAGGGCGGGGAGGTCGGCGAAGGGGTGGTCGAGCTGGACCACGAGGGTGGCCGGGTCGGGGGCCTGGAGGCCGGTGATGGAGCGGGCCCGACCGGCCGCGAACGACCGGTAGCCGGTGACGCCTGACAGCAGGTTGCGGGCCTCGGGGCGGGGCGTGGTCCTGGGATCGGCGAGGCGGTGCCAGGCGAAGGTGAAGTCGGTGGCGCGGAGGGGGGAGCCGTCGGACCAGCGGGCGCCGGGGCGGAGGCGGAACTCCCAGCGGCGCAGGGCCGGGTCGCTGGACCAGGAGGTGGCGACGGCGGGGCGGACGGCGCCGGAGGGGTCGATGGTGGTGAGGCCGTCGAACAGGTTGCCGAGGACGACCTCGTCCTCGAGTCCGTCGGCGCGGGCCGGGTCGAGGGGGCCCGGGTCGAGCAGGGCGATGGCCAGGGTCCCGCCGGTCCGGCCCTGGGGCGCCGCTCCCCCGTCGGTCCCAGTGGAAGTGCCGGGACCCTTCGACCCACCGCCCGTGCACCCGGCCACGGCGACCAGGGCCACCACCAGCACGACGACCCGGGATCGAGGGACCACCCGTGTCAGGGCCCGGCTCCGCATGGACCCCGCGACCCGGTCCCGGTCCTACGGCTTGAGGAGCAGGGCGAGGAACACGCTGGTGATGCCGAAGACGGTGGCGGCGGCGACGGTGAGGCGGTCGAGGTTGCGTTCGACCACCGTTGAGCCGCCGAGGCTGGTGTTCATGCCGCCGCCGAACATGTCGGAGAGGCCGCCGCCACGGCCGGCGTGGAGGAGGATGAACAGGATCAGGGTGAGCGACGCGATCACGTCGATGACGATCAGCAGCGGGATCATCGGGCAGTCCTTAGCGCGCGAGGAGACAACCGGCGAGACCGGCCGAGTGTATCAGCGGGCGCGACGGGCCGAGCCCGTGACGATCAGGGCGAACTCGTCGGCGTCGAGGCTGGCCCCGCCGACCAGGGCGCCGTCGACGTCGGGCTTGGTGGCCAGCTCCTCGGCGTTGCTGGACTTGACGCTGCCGCCGTACTGGATGCGGAGCTCGTCGGCGGCGCCCTGGCCGACCAGGTCGGCGACGGTCGAGCGGATGACGGCGATCGTCTCCTGGGCGTCGTCGGCGGTGGCGGCCCGGCCGGTGCCGATGGCCCAGACGGGCTCGTAGGCCACGACCAGGCCGGCCACCTGGTCGCCGCTGAGGCCGGCCAGGGAGCCGCGGACCTGGCCCTGGACGACCTCGGCGGTGCGGCCCGACTCCCGCTCCTCGAGGACCTCGCCCACGCAGACGATCGGGCGCATGTCGGCCCCGAGGACGGCCCTGGCCTTGCGGTTGACCAGCTCGTCGTCCTCGCCCGCGTACTGGCGGCGCTCGGAGTGGCCGACGATCACGTACTGGACGCCCAGCTTGGCCAGCATCGAGGCCGAGATCTCGCCGGTGTAGGCGCCCTGGGCCTCGGGGTGGCAGTCCTGGGCGCCGAGGGCGATCGGCAGCTTGTCGCCGTCGATCAGGGTGCCGACGCTGCGCAGGGCGGTGAACGGCGGGCAGACGGCCACCTCGACGGCGTCGGTGTCCTCGCGCGACAGCGCCCAGGCCAGCTTCTGGGTGAGCTGGACGCCCTCCAGGTGGTTCTTGTGCATCTTCCAGTTGCCGGCGATCAGCGGGCGGCGCGCCACGGCGGGCCCTCCTTCAGGCGGTGGGGATGGCGGCGACGCCGGGCAGGGTCTTGCCCTCGAGCAGCTCGAGGCTGGCCCCGCCGCCGGTGGACAGGTGGTCGACCCGGTCGGCCAGGCCGAGCTCGGCCAGGGCGGCGGCCGAGTCGCCCCCGCCGACCACCGTGTAGCCGTCGGCGGCGGCCACCGCCTCGGCGACCGTCTTGGTGCCGGCGGCGAACGGCTCCAGCTCGAACACGCCCATGGGCCCGTTCCAGAACACGGTGCGGGCGTCGGCCACGGCACCGGCGAACGCCATCGCGCTCGCCGGGCCGATGTCCAGGCCCTTCCAGCCGGCCTCGATGCCGCCGGCCGGCACGGTGCGGGCCTCGGCGTCCTCGCTGACCTCGCGGGCCATGACCACGTCGGTGGGCAGCAGCACCGGCTTGCCCTGGCCCTTGGCCGTCTCCAGCAGCTGGCGGACGGCCTCGACCTGCTCGGGCTCGAACAGCGAGTCGCCGATCTCGTGGCCCTGGGCGGCCAGGAAGGTGAAGCACATGCCGCCGCCCACGACCAGGCTGTCGACCCGGCCGAGGAGGTTGTCGAGCACGGCCAGCTTGTCGGAGACCTTGCTGCCCCCGAGCACGGCCACGAACGGCCGCTCGGGGTCCTCGAGCAGCCGCGACAGCTCCTTGACCTCCCCGGCGAGCAGGAAGCCGGCGTAGGCGTCCAGCCGCTCGGCCACCCCGACCACCGAGGCGTGGGCCCGGTGGGCGGCCCCGAAGGCGTCGTCAACATAGACCTCGGCCAGGGCGGCCAGCCGGTCGGCCAGCTCGGGGTCGTTCTTCTCCTCGCCCGGCTCGTAGCGGAGGTTCTGGAGCAGCAGCACCTGGCCGTCGCCGAGGGCCTCGGCGGCCTGGCGGGCCTGGTCGCCGGCGACGTCGTCGACGAAGCTGACCTCGGTCCCGAGGCGTTCGGCCAGGACCGGCCGGACCGGCTCCAGGGAGTACCTGGGGTCGGGCTTGCCCTTGGGCCGGCCCAGGTGGGAGCAGCAGATCACCTTGGCCCCGTTGTCCAGCAGCCACCGCAGGGTCGGGATGGCCGCCCGAACCCTGAGGTCGTCGGTGACCTTGCCCTCCTCCAGGGGCACGTTGAAGTCGTTGCGGACCAGGACCCGCTTGCCGGCGATGTCGGCCTGGTCGACCGTGCGCAGCTCCATCGGATTACAGCTGCTGGCCGACCAGCACGGTCAGGTCGACGAGGCGCTTGGAGTAGCCCCACTCGTTGTCGTACCAGCCGAACACCTTGGCCAGGTTGCCGTTGCACTGGGTCAGAGGCGAGTCGAAGATGCAGGAGGCGTCGTCGCCGACGATGTCCCGGGAGACGATCGGGTCGGTCGAGTAGCGGATGATCCCGCGCAGCGGGCCCTCGGCGGCGGCGCGGTAGGCGTCGTTGATCTCCTCCACGGTGGTCTCGCGGCCGAGCACCACGGCCAGGTCGGTCAGCGAGCCGTCCTCCACCGGCACCCGCAGGGCGATGCCGTCCAGCTTGCCCTTGAGCTCGGGGATGACCAGGGAGGCGGCCTTGGCCGCGCCGGTCGAGGTGGGGATGGTGTTGACCGCGGCCGAGCGGGCCCGGCGCAGGTCCTTGTGCGGGAAGTCGAGGATCACCTGGTCGTTGGTGTAGGCGTGGATGGTGGTCATGAAGCCCTTCTCGATCCCGAAGTTGTCGAGCAGGACCTTGGCCAGCGGGACCACCGAGCCGGTGGTGCAGGAGGCCATGGAGATGATGTCGTGGCTGGCCGGGTCGTACATCTCCTGATTGACGCCGATGACGATGGTGACGTCCTCGTCCTTGGCCGGGGCCGAGATGATCACCTTGCGGGCCCCGCCCTTGAGATGGAGGGCGGCGTCGTCGCGCTTGGTGAAGTGGCCGGTGGACTCGATCACCACGTCCACGCCGAGATCCCCCCAGGGGAGCTGGGCCGGGTCCCGCTGGGCGCTGGCCAGGACCCGCTGGCCGCCGACGGTGATCGACTCGTCGTCGTAGGTGATCTCGTCGTCCAGCCGGCCGAAGGTGGAGTCGTACTTGAGCAGGTGGGAAAGGGTCTTGTTGTCGGTCAGGTCGTTGACGGCGACGACCTCGACGTCCTTGCCCTTCGCGGCTCTGAAGAAGTTGCGGCCGATACGGCCGAAGCCGTTGATGCCGACGCGGACGGTCATGGTGTCCTCCCGGGAGGTTGAACGATCCGGCTCATTCTTCACTACCCCCATCTGGTGGCGTCAACGCCTCGATTCGGCGGAGACGTCCCAGTACCCCGCCCTTGGAGCGGGGCGGGTCGAGCATAGTCCCTAGCTCGGCCAGGCTGGCATCCGGATGGGCCAGGCGCAGGGCGGCCACCTCGGCCAGGTCGGCCGGCAGGCCGTCCCAGCCCAGCCGGGACACCGCCCGCTCCACGGCCACGACCTGGGCCATGGCCGCGGCCACGCTGCGGCGCAGGTTGGCGTGGTCGGCGTTGGCCAGCCGGACCGCCTCGCGCCGCACCTCGCGCCGGATGCGGCCGTCCTCCAGGGCCAGGTAGGCGGCCGGGGCCCCCATGACCAGCAGGGCCCGGCCGATGGCCTCGCCGCCCTTGACCACCACCCGGTGCTCGTCGGGGCCGCGCTCGCCGGTCCGGGCCGGCAGGTCGAGGCGGGTCAGGACGGCGGCCAGGTCGACGGCGGTGCGCTCCTCGGGGGCGCCGATCTCCAGGTGGGGCTCGCGGGTCGGGGCCGAGACCGAGCCGCGGCCCAGGAACGCCCCCCTGGCGAAGCAGGCGGCCGCCTCACGTCTCCGGACCAGGCCGCCGGCGACCCCGAAGCTGAGCCGGCCGGCCCGGTCGAGGATGCCGCTGTCGGTCAGCACCCGCTCCACCCGGTCGGCCAGGACCAGCTCGTAGCGGGCCCGGGGGGCCAGGGCGCCGGCCTCGCGGACCCGGAAGTCGGGCCGGACCCCGTAGCCGGACTGGAGCAGCCAGAAGGCCAGCCGGGTGACCCCGCCCGACCCGGTGGCCAGGACCAGGGTGTAGCGGGGGCCGAGGGTGCCGCCGATGTGGAGGGTGGCGGCGAAGCGGAGCAGGGCGGCCAGCAGGGCCCGGCGCTCGGCCGGGGCGGCCGGCCGCAGCGCCGCCAGCTCCTCCTTCACCCGGACGGTGAACTCGCCCCTGCTGCTCATCCGCTGCCTACGTCAGCTCCTTGAGGGCGGTGGCCAGGCGGGCCGCGTCATGGGTGCCGGCGTGGTCGTCGGCGGCCAGCTCGGCATGGACCACGGCCGCGCCCAGCTCGGCGAAGGCCCGCAGCTCCCGGGCGGCGCCGGCCGCGTCCCGGGGGCGCTGGCAGAGCACGGTGGCCACCCGCAGGCCCGGGCAGTGGGCGAGGATGGCGGCCAGGTGGGCCTCGGGGGCGAAGCCGGTGGTCTCCCCCGGCTGGGCCTCCAGGTTGCAGATGTAGACCAGGCGCTCCGGGTCCTCGACCAGGGCCCCGGCCAGCTCGGGGACGAGCAGGTTGGGGACCACCGAGGTGAAGGTGGAGCCCGGGCCGAGCAGGACCAGGTCGGCCTGGCGGACGGCCTGGACGGCGGCCGGCACCGCCGCCGGGTGGCCAGGCTCCAGCCAGACCGACTCGACCCGGCCGGTGGCGGTCATGATGGCCACCTGGCCCTCGACCGGGCGGCCGTCGACCCGGCCGCAGAGCCGCACCGGCACCAGCGTGGCCGGCAGCACCTGCCCGTGCACCCCCAGCCACCGGGACGCCTCCCCGAGCGCCGCCATGAACCCGCCCTTGAGGTCGGTGAGGGCGGCCAGGGCCAGGTTGCCCAGGTTGTGGCCGGCCAGGTCGCCGCGCTCGAACCGGTAGGCGAACAGCTCGCGGACCTCGGCCGCCGGGTCGGCCAGGGCGAGCATGGCCTTGCGCAGGTCGCCCGGCGGGAGCAGCCCCAGGTCGCGGCGGAGGCGCCCCGAGGAGCCGCCGTCGTCGGCCACGGTCACCACCGCCGTCGGCTCCACCCCGAGCAGCCGCAGGGCGGTCAGGGTGACGGCCAGCCCGCGGCCGCCCCCGAGCGCGACCACCCTCACTCGCGCTCCACGTCCCGGTGGGCGACGTGGGCCCGGTAGCCCTTGTCGGTCAGCCAGCCGGCCAGCTCCTCGGCCAGGACCACGCTGCGGTGCTTGCCGCCGGTGCAGCCGATGGCCACGGTCAGGTAGTGCTTGCCCTCCTGGACGTACCCGGGCAGGGCCGTCTCCAGCAGCGCCTCCAGCCGGGCCATGAACAGGCCGGTGTCGTCCTGGGCGAGCACGTAGTCGCGCACGGCCGGGTCGGTGCCGGGCAGCGGGCGCAGCTCCGGCACCCAGTGCGGGTTGGGCAGGAAGCGGACGTCCAGCACCATGTCGGCGTCCAGCGGCAGCCCGTACTTGAAGCCGAAGGAGGCCACCGTCACCAGCAGGCCGGCCGACTCGTCGGCGAACGCGGCCAGGATCTTGGCCCGCAGCTCGTGCACGTTGAGGTCGCTGGTGTCGACCACCAGGTCGGCGTCGGCCCGCAGCTCGCGCAGCAGGTCACGCTCGAGGGCGATCGACTCGGCGACCCGCTCGCCGGCCACCGGGTGGCGGCGCCGGGTGGCCTCGAAGCGGCGGATCAGGACCGCGTTGGAGGCCTCCAGGAACAGCACCCGGAGGTTGACGTCCTGGGCCCTGAGCTGGTCGAGGGCGGTCGACAGCTCGGAGACGTCGGCCATGAAGGCGCCCCCGCGGGCGTCCATGACCAGCGCCACCCGGGTCGGGTCGCGGCCGACCACGGCCAGCTCGGCGACCCGCCCGATCAGCGACGGGGGCAGGTTGTCGATCACGAAGTAGCCCAGGTCCTCCAGCACCTTGGCCGCCTCCGAGCGGCCGGCACCGGACAGCCCGGTGATCACCACGAACTCGACCGCGGCCGCCCGCAGGCGATCTTCGGTCCGCAACTCCTGTGTCATCGGCTCCGCTCCTTGGCCCCCTCGGCGGCTCCGTGCAGATGGTCGTACACCACCTTAGCAAGCTGGGGGCCGACCCCGGGAACCTGCGCCAGCTCCTCCAGGCTGGCCTGGGCGGCCTTGCGGGCCGACCCGAAATGGCGGACCAGCTGGCGGCGGCGGGTCTCCCCGACCCCGGGGATGCCGTCGAGCACGCTGCGGGTCATGGAGCGGTCGCGCAGCTTGCGGTGGTAGGTGATGGCGAAGCGGTGGGCCTCGTCGCGGACCCGCTGCAGGAGATACAGGGCCTCGCTGGTCCGGGGGATGACCACCGGGTCGGGCGTGCCGGGGAGGTAGACCTCCTCCATCCGCTTGGCCAGCGAGACCACCGGCAGGTCGGGGCTGGCCGAGGCCCGCACCGCCTCCAGGGCGGCGGCCAGCTGGGGCCGGCCGCCGTCGACCACGATCAGGTTGGGCGGGTAGGCGAACTTCCGCCGCCGCTCCCGATCGACCGGGGCACCCCCCTGGGGTTCCCCGGACCCCTCCGGCTCCTGCTCGGGCAGGTCCCGCTCGCTGGCCAGGCGGGCCAGGCGGCGGGTGAGGACCTCGCGCAGGGAGGCCACGTCGTCCTGGCCCTCGACCGAGCGGATCTCGAAGCGGCGGTACTCGCTCTTGCGGGCCAGGCCGTCCTCGAACACCACCATCGAGCCGACCACCTGGCTGCCCTGGAGGTTGGAGATGTCGTAGCACTCGATCCGCAGCGGGGCCTCGGGCAGGTCGAGGGCCTCCTGGAGCTCCTTGAGGCCGCGGGCCCTGGCGTCGAAGTCGCTGGCCCGCTTCAGCTTGTGGGTCGCGAAGGCCTCCCGGGCGTTGGCCGCCACCGTCTCCAGCAGGGCCCGCTTCTCGCCCCGGCGGGGCACCCGGAAGTCGACCGGGCCGCCCCGCAGCCCGGCCAGCCAGGCCCGCAGGGCGTCGGCGCCGTCGGGCTGGACGGGCAGGAACACCTCGCGGGGGACCTCGTCGGCCCGGTCGCCGTAGAGCTGCTGGGTGAAGGTCGCGGCCAGGGCGGGGGTGTCGAGGGCCTCGACCTTGTCGACCACGAACCCGCGCCGCCCCACCACCCGGCCCCGGCGGACGAAGAACACCTGCACGGCCGCTTCCAGGTCGTCCTCGGCGAAGGCGGCGATGTCGAAGTCCTCCGGGGTCGAGGAGACCATCTGCTGGCGCTCCATCGCCTTGCGGACGCTGCCCAGCTGGTCGCGGAGCCGGGCCGCCAGCTCGAAGTTGAGCTGCTCGGCGGCCTGGCGCATCTCGGCCTCGAGGCGCTGCAGGGTCGGGCGGGTGCGCCCGTCCATGAAGGCGACGAAGTCCTCGACGATCCGGCGGTGGCCCTCGGGCGAGATGCGGCCGACGCACGGCCCCGAGCACTTGTTGATGTCGAACAGGATGCAGGGCCGGCCCAGGCGGCGGTGCCGGTCGAACACCCCCTTGGAGCAGGTCCGCATGGGGAAGGTGCGCAGCAGGAGGTCGAGGGTCTCGCGGATCGCGTAGGCGTGGGCGTAGGGCCCGAAGTACCTGGTCCCCTTGCGCTTGGGCCCGCGCTCGACCCGGGGCCGGGGGATCTCGTCGGCCAGGGGCACGGCCAGCCACGGGTAGGACTTGTCGTCGCGGTAGCGGACGTTGTAGCGGGGCCGGTGCTGCTTGATCAGGTTGTACTCGAGCTGGAGGGCCTCGACCTCGCTCTGGACGAGCATCCACTCCAGCGAGGCCGAGGCCTCGACCATGGCCGCGGTCCGCGGGTGCAGGTTGCGCATCGGCTGAAAGTAGCTGGCGGTCCGCTTGCGCAGCGAGATCGCCTTGCCGACGTAGATCACCCGCGTGTTCCGGTCCCGGAACAGGTACACGCCGGGATGGTCGGGAATCGCGTCAGGCTTCGGTCTTGGGCTGGTCGCGACGCTCATGGGGCGATTCTAGGCCGATCCGGCAACACTCCCCGGGCCAGCGTCGCCGTGGCCGTGGGCGGTACGCTGGCGGTCCATGGAGCCTGGGACGTGCGACGTGTGGTGGGCCAGGACAGCCTGGATGCGGCCATGGCATGCCGACCTGCTGAGCGACGGCGAGCGCGCCCGTCGCGACGGGCTGTGGGACGCGGGCCAGCGGGCGCAGTTCACGGTGGCGGCGGCGCTGCTTCGCCTGGTTGTTGCCCCGCTCACCGCGCAGGCGGCGGACCGGGTGGTGGTCGACCGGTCATGCCCGAGCTGCGGCCGGCACCACGGCCGGCCGCGCCTCCCCGGGACCGGCCTGGACGCCTCCATCTCCCACTCCGGGGCGACGGTGGCCGTGGCCGTGAGCAACGCCGGTGCCGTTGGCGTCGACGTCCAGCAGGTCGCGGACGACGCCGTCCACGAGCTCTCGACGCTGGTGCTGGCCGGGTCCGAGGCCGGGCACGTGGTCGTCGCCGGTGACTTCTTCACCTACTGGACCCGGAAGGAGGCGCTGGTCAAGGCCACCGGCGACGGGGTCGCGGTGCCGCTGTCGGAGGTGGTGGTGACCCCGCCCGGGACGCCTCCAGCCCTGCTCGGCTACCCAGGGCAGGACGGGCTCGCCGCCCAGCTCCGCGACCTCAGCCCCGACCCCGGGTACGTCGGCGCCCTCGCCGTGCTCAGCCCCCGGCCCGTGGTCGTCCACGAGCGGTCCGCGGAGCGGCTGCTGACGGCCGGCTGACCATCAGCGACCGCCCGCCAGCGCCCGCTCGACCTCGTCGAGCGTCTCCACGACCGCGACCCGGCCCAGGTCGGGCGGCGCCCCGCCCACCTTGACCTCCCGGCCGGTGACCAGCAGCACCACGGTCTCCGAGCGGGCCGCCAGGCCGCGGTCGACGGCGGGTTCCAGCCCGGCCAGGGCCGCCGCCCCGGCCGGTTCGGCGCCGACGCCCGCCCGGCGGGCCAGCGTCGCCACCGCGCCCAGCAGGAGGTCGTCGCTGACCGCCACCATGCCCCCGCCACCCCGGCGCACCGCCTCCAGCACAGCGTCGCCGATGGCCGGGCGGACCACCGCGATGCCGTCGGCGACGGTGGCGGCGGGGTCCAGCTCGGCCGGCCCGGCGGCCGCGCCCAGCCAGGCCCGCACCAGCGGCTGGCAGGCTTCGGCCTGGACCCCGACCAGCCGCGGTCGCCGCTCGGCGAGGCCGCGGCCGACGAGCTCGGCGAAGCCCTTGTCCAGGGCCACCAGGGTGGGGCCGTCGCCGACCGGGGCGATCATGAGATCCGGGACCCGGCGGCCGAGCTGCTCCCAGACCTCGAAGGCCACCGTCTTCTTGGCCTCGAGGGTGAGCGGGTTGGCGCCGGTGTTGCGGTCCAGCCAGCCGAAGGTGCTGGCGGCGGCCCGGGAGAGGTCGACCGCGGCCGCGTAGCCCTCGGGCACCTGGAAGACCCACGCGCCGGCCTGGGTCATCAGGGCCAGCTTCTCCGGCTGGCAATCGGTGGACACGAAGATGACGGCCCGCAACCCGGCCGCGGCGCCGCCGAAGGCGGTGGCCACGGCCGCGTTGCCGGTGGAGGCGGTGGTGATCGTCCCCACCCCCCGCGCCAGCCCGTCCTCGATCACCAGGGCGGTGGCGCGGTCCTTGTTGGACGCGGTCGGGCTGCGCGTCTCGTCCTTGATCCACAGGCGCGGCATGCCCAGCGCCTGCCTGAGGGCGGGCGCGGGCAGCAGCGGCGTGCCCCCGACCGGCACCGGGTACCGCAGTAGTGGGCCATCCAGTTGCCCGGATTAGTCGAAGTGTCCCCTGCGGGGGCGCCGTGCCGGCGTGAAAATGGGGCGGGTTGCCCGCCGACGCCGGTGTGCCCTTGGCCGTTGGAGGCCGTGGATTAGTCTGGCGCCGGGGCCCGATCAGCAGGGTCGCGCACTGTTGCCTTGAGCACGCCGGTCAGCGTTTCGGTATCCCAACCGAGCCACCGGGCAGCCCGTCTGCGACCCGTGATAGGAGGAGGACGGTCGGTGCCAGCAGGCCAGCAGGTCGAGGTCGACGAGCACGAACAGATCGTGGAACGGGTCGCCGCGATCGACGTCGCCAAGGCGTCGGGGATGGTGTGTGTCCGGGTGCCGCATGCCACCAAGGCGGGCAGGCGCGTCACCACGGTCTGGCAGGTGCCCTCGACCACCAACCAGCTCCTGGAGCTGGCCGAGCGGCTGGCCGGCCAGGGGATCGAGCGGGTCGTGGTCGAGTCCACCTCCGACTATTGGCGGCCGTTTGTGTACCTGCTGGAGGCGCGGGGGCTGGTGGTGTGGCTGGTCAACGCCCGTGACGTCAAGCACCTGCCGGGCCGGCCCAAGACCGACAAGCTGGATGCGGTGTGGCTGGCCAGGCTGAACGAGCGGGGCATGTTGCGACCCTCGATTGTCCCCCCGGCCGAGATCCGCCAGTTGCGGGACTCCACCCGGCTGCGCTGGGACCTGACCCAAGAGCGCGGCCGGCAGGTGCAGCGGCTGGAGCAGGCTGCTGGAGGACGCCCTGATCAAGCTGTCCACGGTGGCCACCGACAGCTTCGGCGTCTCCGGCCGGGCCATGATCGAGGCGCTGATCGCCGGGCAGCGCGACCCCACGGCGCTCGCCGCGCTGGCCAGAGGGCGGCTCCGGGTCAAGCACGCCGCCCTGGTGCAGGCCCTCACCGGCCGCTTCGAGGACCATCACGCCGAGCTGGCGAGGATGCTGCTGGACCAGATCGACACCCTGAGCGGCCAGATCGACCAGCTCACCGCGCTGATCGAGCAGACGATCGCGGCGATCCCCGCCGCGCAGCCCCCAGCGCCAACACCCGGCCCGGGCGGCGGCACCGCAGCAACCCTCCACGCTGGAATCGAGTCGGCGGGGTCGGTGCCTGGCCACCCCGACAGCCACCGCGTCGACCCCCACACCGGCGAGCTGCTGGCCGCGCCCCTACCGGTGCTGGACCGCCTGGATGAGGTCGCCGGGATCGGCCGCCACGCCGCCCAGGTCATCATCGCCGAGGTTGGGCTGGACATGGGCCAGTTCCCCACCCCGGCGCACCTGGTGTCGTGGGCCAGGC
>CALGFH010000243.1 GCA_937881255.1 uncultured Actinomycetes bacterium | reverse complement strand
CCGGGGCACGCTGGGGACGGGACGACACGTCAGGGTCGGGCGCACTGGGAGCACGCCAGGGGAGGCGGAGGGGGTCGGGAAGGGCGGCGGGGTCGGGCCGGGACGGGGACCGGGGTGGGGTGCGGGGCACGGATTACCCGCGCCGGCCCTCGCGCTGGCGCTTGACGTCGACCAGCCGTTCCTCGCTGGAGCGCATGAACCGCTTGAGCTTCTGCTCGAACTCGGGGTCCTTGGCGGCGCGGCGGGGCCGGCTGGCCTCGGGCTGCCAGTCGGAGGCGGCCTGCTTGATCGACAGGTCGATCTTGCCGTCCTCCTTGACACCGACGACCTTGACGGTGACCGCGTCGTCGATGCGCAGGTGCTCCTCGACCGACCGGACGTAGTTGCGGTCGATCTCGGAGATGTGGACGAGACCCGTCTCGCCCGACTCGAGCTTGATGAAGGCCCCGTAGGGTGCGATCCGAACGACGGTGCCCGGGACGATCGCCCCGATCTCGGCACTCATGCTGGCGACCAGCGCTCCTTTCAGATGGGAAACCGGGCCGAATTGGCTCGGCCCGCAACCATCGTAGGGATGGCCCTCCGGGAGCGTCAACAATTTCACGAGCGGCGTGCTTGGACCGGCTCGTCCGAGTTCAGCTCAGCCAACCGGTTAGCCCCTGCCAGGCGCGCTTGTACCAGGGCCGATCGGGGTCGGCGGCCGCGGCCGCCTGGCCGGTCCCGGCGGCCGGCGGGGTGCCGGTGACCACCCAGGCCTCCTCGCCCGGGGCGACCACGTGGTAGTCCCGCTTGGCCAGCTGCTGGACGTAGGCCGGGTCCATCAGGCGCTTGCGCTCGGCCTCCAGGCGGGCGTTCTCGGCCGCCAGCGCCGCCTGCTTGGCCTGGAGGCGCTCGATCCGGTCCTGCTGGGAGACGTACTGGCGCAGCGGGTAGACCGCGGTCGCGGCCAGGGCGAACAGGGCCAGCAGGAGCACAGCGCCCCGTGGTGTGAGGCCCAGCGGCGGCCGCGGCTCCTGGCTCATGACCCGCCGGCGGGATAGGTCCGCGGGAAGGCCTGGCGGCCGGGGTAGCGGGCGACGTCGCCCAGCTGCTCCTCGATCCGCAGCAGCTGGTTGTACTTGGCCACCCGGTCGGTGCGGGCCGGCGCCCCGGTCTTGATCTGGCCCGAGCTGACGGCCACCGAGATGTCGGCGATGGTGGTGTCCTCGGTCTCGCCCGAGCGGTGGCTGACCACCGCCGTGTAGTTGCTGCGGTGGGCCAGGTCGATGGCGTCGAAGGTCTCGGTGAGGGTGCCGATCTGGTTGACCTTGATGAGGATGGAGTTGGCCGCGCCCTCGTCCAGGCCGCGCTGGAGGCGCTGGGTGTTGGTCACGAACAGGTCGTCGCCGACCAGCTGGAGCTTGTCGTCGAGGGCCTCGGTGAGGGCGACCCAGCCGGCCCAGTCGTCCTCGGCCAGGCCGTCCTCGACCGACACGATCGGGTAGCGGTCGGCCAGGGTGCGCCACAGCTCGATCATGCCGTCCGAGTCGAGGGTGCGGCCGTCCCCGGCCAGCTCGTAGCGGCCCTCCTGGTACAGCTCGGTGCAGGCCGGGTCCATGGCCAGGGCGACCTCGGCCCCCGGCTCGAAGCCGGCCTTGCCGATCGCCTCGACCAGCAGCTCGAGGGCGGCCTCGTTGCCGGGCAGGTCGGGGGCGAAGCCGCCCTCGTCGCCGATGCCGGTGGACAGGCCGCGCTCCCTGAGCACGGCCTTGAGGGCCTGGTAGCACTCGGCGCCCATGCGCAGGGCCTCGGCGAACGAGGGGGCGCCGACGGGCACGACCATGAACTCCTGGAAGTCGACGTCGTTGTCGGCGTGGGCGCCGCCGTTGAGCACGTTCATCATCGGCACCGGGAGCACATAGGCGCTGAGGCCGCCCAGGGACCGGTACAGGGGCACGCCCAGGGAGTCGGCGGCCGCCCTGGCCACCGCCATGGACACCCCGAGGGTGGCGTTGGCGCCGAGCTTGGACTTGTTGTCGGTCCCGTCGACGGCGATCAGCACCCGGTCGACGGCCCGCTGGTCGTACGGGTCGGGGGCCTCGTCGAGGACGGCCTTGGCCAGCGACTCGTTGATGTTGCGGACGGCGTTGCGGACGCCCTTGCCGCCGTAGCGGTCGCCGCCGTCGCGCAGCTCCACGGCCTCGAACTGCCCGGTGGAGGCGCCGGAGGGGACGATCGCCCGGCCGAAGCCGCCGTCGTCGAGGTGGACCTCGCACTCGAGGGTGGGGTTGCCACGGGAGTCCAGGACCTCCCGGGCGACGACGAGCTCGATGGTA
The DNA here is from genome assembly GCA_937881255.1 of uncultured Actinomycetes bacterium. Taxonomy (GTDB): domain Bacteria; phylum Actinomycetota; class CALGFH01; order CALGFH01; family CALGFH01; genus CALGFH01. The sequence continues at coordinate 4,716 of CALGFH010000243.1, read as the reverse complement.
GGCATGGGGAAGGGCCTTCCTGCGCGGCTGGTGCGGACGGCGGCGTCGGCGAGCATATCATCGCCACCGAAGGCCACTACGGAGGAAATGAGAAAATTGGAGGGAGCCAAGATGACCGAACCGGCCCTGCACCGGCGCGGGGTGGCCCGGTGGCGCGCGCTCGTGGTGGTGGCCGCGGCGGTGGCCCTGCTGGCCGGCTGCGAGCTGGCCACGGGAACGGTGCGAACGGCCACCGAGCTCGAGGAGGCCGGCATCCGCAACCCGAACCTCCAGTACGACGGGGGCACGGCCACCCTCGAGTACGACGCCGACCCCAACCCGCTGGACGCCCGGGCCGAGCAGGACCAGGCGGCCGCGATCATCTGGCGGAACCTGCCGTTCCGCATCGACCAGATCGTCGTGACCGACGACGGGGGCGGGTTCCCGAGCCGCGAGTACCCGCGGGCGCTGCTGGAGCAGCAGCTGGGCCCGCGGCCGGAGGGCCTGGACCGCTCGGTGGAGGACATCGCCCGGCGGGCCACGCTCGTCGCGGTGGTGGTCGCGCTGGTCGTGCTGGTGCTGATCATCTTGGTCATCGTGCTGGTCGTGCGGGCGGTCAGGCGCCGCCCCACCCCCCAGCCGGCCGGCCCCTGGGCCCAGCCCGGCGTCCCCCAGCCCTGGGGCCAGCCCCCGCCCGCCCAGCCGGGCTGGGGACAGCCCCCGCCGGCCCAGCCGTCGTGGGGTCAGCCGCCGGCCGCTCCGCCCGCCCCGGCCCAGCAGCCGTGGGGCGCCCAGCCGCCCGAGGCGGCGCCGCCGTCGCGGGGGCCGGGCGACACCCAGCGCCTGGAACCGGAGCCGCCGCCACCGCCGGAGGGCGAGCAGCGGGGGCCCGTTCCGCCGGCCTGAGGGTCAGCTCTCGGGAGTGGCGGCCAGGAACCGGGCCCGGAAGCGGCGGGCGGTGGCCCGCAGGGCCGCCTCCGGCTCGACTCCGCTGGCCCTGGCCAGGGCGACCACCTCGAACAGCAGCTCCCCCACCACCGCCTCCAGCTCCTCGGCCCCGGCGGCCCCGGCCAGCTCGTCCAGCCGCTCCCGGACCCGGGCTGGCGACCCGGCCCCCTCGTCAAGGGCCCCGGCGGGTGCGCGCTTCTGGAGCTTGGCCGCGAGCTGGAGGGCGGGCAGGGCCGACGGGATCCCGGCCAGGGGGTCGGTGCGGCCCTCCTCCTCGCGCTTGATCGCCTCCCAGTTGCGGACGACCTCGCCCGCCGACGCCACCTGGAGGTCGCCGAAGACGTGGGGGTGGCGCCGGACCAGCTTCTCGGTGATCGCCCTGGCCACCCCGTCGACGTCGAAGTCGCCGGCGTCCTCGGCCAGCTGGGCGTGGAAGACCACCTGCAGGAGCAGGTCGCCCAGCTCCTCGCGCAGGTGCTCGGGGTCGCCCTCGTCGATCGCGTCGAGCACCTCGTAGGCCTCCTCGACCAGGTGCCTGGCCAGCGAGGCGTGCGTCTGCTCGCGGTCCCAGGGGCAGCCGTCGGGCCCGCGCAGGCGGGTCTCGGTGGCGACCAGGTCGAGCAGGGCCGCCCCCTTGGGCTCCCCGACCGGGTAGACGGCCTCGACCTCGATGTGGCTCCGGGCGGCCCGGTCGGCGACCAGCTGGACCAGCGGCCCGTCGTTGACCGGGGGCAGCAGCAGGGTGGCCGTCCCGTCCCGCCGGGCGTGGTCCAGCAGGGCGTCGGCCTGGCGCCTGGCCTGGGCCACCGCCTCCATGTCGAGGCCCTGGCCGACCAGGAGCAGGTCGCGCCCGGCGGGGCCGGTGTCGTCGGCCGGGGCCAGCACCTGCCAGGGGATCTCGCCCACCTCGAGCGCGGGCAGCGACGGGTGCCCGTCGTCCAGCAGCCACACCGGCCGGGCGGCGTCAAGGGCCCGCCAGGTCTGGGGCGGGAACAGCAGCGGGAGCCGCGGGCTGGACGCGACCAGCACCACCCGGGTCATCGCCCTAGGGCGCGATGGTCGTGGGCCCGCCGATGCCGGCGGTGGTGGTCGGCCCCGCGCCGGGGGCGGTCTCGCGGTCGATCACCTTGCCGTTCTCGGCGTCCCAGGTCCCGAAGCGCGGGTTGATGACGACCTCGGCCCCCTTGACCTGCTCGTCGAACCAGCGCTGGACGGCCTGCTGGCGGCGGTCCTTGACGGCCGGCTCGAGCTTGGCCCGGAGCTCGTTGTCGAGCTCGGGCAGCCGCACCCCGACGACCTGGAGGACGTGGTAGCCGAACTGGGTCTTGACCGGCTGGGAGATCGGCGACTGGCACGAGCCGCTCGACTTGCCCTTGCAGTCGCCCTGGCCGGCCAGCTTGAACTCGGCCGTCTCGAACGGCTTGACGGTCGCCCCCTTGGCGTTGAAGCCGAGGTCGCCGGCCTTGTCCTTGCTCTGGGTGTCGATCGAGCGCTCCTTGGCCACCGCCGCCCAGTCGCCGCCCGAGACCAGCTCCTGGCGGACCGAGTCGGCGGTCGCCTTGTCCTTGACCAGCACGTGGCGGACGTGGACCTCGAGGAAGTCGTCCTTGCGCTGGTCGAGGGTCTGGCGCAGCTGGGCGTCGGGCGAGTACGGGACCAGCTTGACCGCGACCAGGTCGACCGCCAGCTGGACCCGCTGCTGGGTGCGGAGCACCTCCTCGGAGATCTGCCGGGTCTGCAGCAGCTCCTCGTAGTTCTGGCCCTGGGCCGCCACCTGCTGCTTGAGCTGCTCCATGCGGGCGTCGACGTCGGACTCCTGGATGGCCACGCCTTCCTTCTTGGCCCCGTCCAGCACCAGCTGGAACTGGATCAGGCCCTCCAGCGCCTGGCGGGTCGCGCCCTCGATGTCCTGGGACTGCTGCTGGCCCTGCTGGGTCGACTGGGACTGCTGCTGGCCCAGCTGGGCCTTGGTCATCTCACTGAGACGGTCGGTCGGGATGCCGACGCCGTTGACCGTCGCCGCGTCCTGGTTGCGGACACCAAGGCCCGAGCAGCCGGCGGCGAGGACGGCGAGACACAGGACGGGGAGCAGACGGCGCACGGGACGACCTCACACGAACTCGACGACGACAATGCACAAGCATACCGGCGGGTGCCCCGCTCGGGGTGCGACAATGCCGCGATGACGACCTATCAGCCGGCCGACGGCCGCTACGACACCATGCCGTACCGCCGGGTCGGGCGCAGCGGGCTCCTGCTGCCCGCGATCTCCCTCGGCCTGTGGCAGAACTTCGGCGGCGACCGGCCGTTCGAGACCCAGCGGGCGATCGTGCGCCGCGCCTTCGACCTCGGCATCACCCACTTCGACCTGGCCAACAACTACGGGCCGCCCTACGGCTCGGCCGAGGAGAACTTCGGCCGCATCCTCGCCACCGACCTGCGCGGCTACCGGGACGAGCTGGTGATCTCGACCAAGGCCGGCTACGACATGTGGCCAGGGCCCTACGGCGATCACGGGTCGCGCAAGTACCTCCTGGCCAGCCTGGACCAGAGCCTGGCCCGGATGGGCCTGCCCTATGTCGACATCTTCTACTCCCACCGCGTCGACCCGGACACGCCCCTTGAGGAGACGATGGGGGCGCTGGACACGGCCGTGCGCCAGGGCAAGGCGCTGTACGCCGGCATCTCCTCCTACTCGGCCGAGCGGACCCGGGAGGCGGCCGCCATCCTGCGCGGCCTCGGCACCCCGCTGCTGATCCACCAGCCGTCCTACTCGATGCTGAACCGCTGGATCGAGGACGACGGCCTGCTGGACGTGCTCGGCGACGAGGGTGTGGGCTGCATCGTGTTCTCGCCCCTGGCCCAGGGGCTGCTGACCGACCGCTACCTGGACGGCGTCCCCGAGGGCTCGCGGGCCGCCAGGCCAGGCAGCCTGGACCGGGAGCAGCTCAACGAGCAGACCCTGGCCAAGGTCCGGGCCCTGCACGAGCTGGCCGGCCGGCGCGGCCAGAGCCTGGCCCAGCTGGCCGTGGCCTGGACGCTGCGCGACCCGCGGGTCACCTCGGCCCTGCTCGGCGCGTCCAGCGTGGCCCAGCTCGAGGACAACGTGGCCGCCCTGGACCGGCTCGACTTCGGCGAGGACGAGCTGGCCGAGATCGACCGCCACGCCACCGACGCCGGCATCAACCTCTGGGCCGCCTCCAGCAACGCCTAGCTCGATGACCGATCCCGCCGGCTCCGCCGTCGCCGCCTATGAGATCAGGCCGGTCGGGCACGTCGAGTCGCCCCTCGTGGATCGCGCGAGCGCACCCAAGCAGGGATTCGAAGGGGCGCCGCAGGCGTGGCTGGTGTTCCACCCCGATGTGACGGAGGGCATCCGCGACCTCGCCGTCGGCGCGGAGATCTTCGTGCTGACCTGGCTGCATCAGGCGCGGCGCGACGTGCTCGCCGTCCACCCGCGCGACGACCCGCGGAACCCCGAGACCGGCGTGTTCAGCACCCGGTCCCAGGACAGGCCGAACCCGATCGGGCTGCACCGGGTGACCATCGCCGCGGTCGACGGGCCCCGGGTGCTCGTCCGGGACCTCGAAGCCTTCGACGGCACGCCGATCCTGGACGTCAAGCCGGTGCTCGCCGGCGGGAGGTGACGGCCGCGGGCAGGCTCAGGAGCCGGCCGCCTCCAGGGCGGCCGAGACCACCGCCGTGGCCTCCTCGAGGATGCGCTCCAGGTGTTCCTCGCCGAGGAAGCTCTCGGCGTAGACCTTGTAGACGTCCTCGGTGCCCGACGGG
>CALGFH010000242.1 GCA_937881255.1 uncultured Actinomycetes bacterium | reverse complement strand
GGGGATGGCTGGTACTCGACGCCGTAGTGGGCGAACAGCTCGGCTTCCTCGGCTGGGCTGAGCTCGTCGTGGAGGTCGACCTTGGGGGTGTCCTTGATGTGGTTCTTCTCGTAGGGGACCTGGAGGCCGTCGCTGATCTCGGTTGCGTGGACCAGGGGGACGAAGGTCTGGGTGGCGCCGAAGAGGCCGGTGTTGACCAGGGCCCAGGTGGGGTAGCCGGTCTCGCGGTCGAGGTAGAACTCGCTGATGGTCCCGACCGTGGTGCCGTCTCGGTCGACGATGGCGAGGGCCCGCCAGCGGTCGAGGGTCGCCGGGTCGAAGGCCGCCATGCTGTTCCTCCTTGCACTCGCCAATCCACGCCGCTGTGGCCGCGCCCACCCTCACTGCCCGTCGAGCGGTTCCGCCTAACCGGGCAAAGCCGCAGGACAGGAGCAGGATACGGGACGGCGGGCGGGAGGCGGACTGACAGGAGCCGCGGCCGGGCCTGGCCGGGCGTCACTCGGGCGCCGACTGCTCCAGCTCCAGTCCCCGGGTCTCGGGCAGGCGGGCGAACAGCACGCAGGTCAGGACCACCGGCGCGCAGATCAGCACGGCGGCGGTCGCGAAGCTGTCCAGGGCATCGGTGAGCAGGCCGAACGCGACCAGGCCGGCCACCGCGCCGAGGACCCCGGCGGCCACCAGCCAGCCGGCGACGGTGGCCCGCACGCTGGTCGGGAACAGCTCCGAGCCGAGGGCGCCGAACGACGGCGCGTAGGCCGAGGCGACCAGGATCGCCGCCAGGTAGCCGGCGGCCACCGCGGCCCGCGAACCGCTGTAGGTGAGCATCCCGGCCAGCGCGACCAGCGCCTGGGTGCCGGCGGCGGTGACCCGGCGGCCGAGGCGGTCCGCCGCCCACCGCCCGATCAGCAGCCCGACCAGGCCGACGGGGCCGGCGGCCAGGACCATCGCGGCGGTCGCGGAGCGGGACATCCCGAGCGCGTTCTCGGCGTAGACGAACAGGAAGGTGTTCATCGGGCCGGTGACGAACGCGATCGCGAAGGCGAGCACGGCCAGCAGCCACAGGCGGGGGCGCAGCTCGGCCCGGACGTGGCCGAGGACGGCGGGCCGGGTGGCGGCCAGCTCCGGGTCCCCGGCGGCCCGGAGGCGCTGGTAGCGATCGGGCTCCTCGAGGCGGCGGGCGAGCAGGGGGATCGCGGCCAGGGGCACCAGGGCGAGGGCGAACACGCCCCGGAACCCGAGCCCTTCCCCCGCGACCCCGCGGACCAGCGCGGTCAGGCCGGCGCCGATGCCGTAGCCGGCGGTCATCAGGGCGATCGCCTTGGCCCGGTCGCGGGTCTCGGTCTCCTCGGCGGCGACGACCACGGCGATGGCGTTGGTCGCCGACAGCATCGGCCGGCCGATGGCGAACAGGGCCACGAACCACCAGTACCCGGGGCTCAGGGCGGCGAGGGCGGTGACGGCCAGGCCGCCGCTCACGCAGCCGAGCAGCATCCGGCGGCGGCCGTGGCTGTCGGCCAGGGAGGCCAGGGGCAGGCTGGCCAGGGAGGCCAGGCGGACGATGGCCAGACCGATCCCGAGGGTGGTGCCCGAGAGGCCGACCCGGGCCACCGTCGAGGTGCCGTCGCCGGTCTCGCCGAAGGCCCGGGCGACGTCGCCGAGGGCGGTGGTGGCGCCGAACTGGGCGAAGCCGGCGGCGACGGTGGCCGCGGCCACGGCCAGGATGGCCGGGTGGCGCCAGCCGTGCAGCCGGACATGGCGGTCTGAGGAGGGGTCGGCTCCAGGGTCGCCAGGCGACGACGGCCCGGATGCCCCGGTCGAGGTCACGTCGCTGGTCGCCCCAATGGTCGGCTTGCCATCAAGGCACTCTAGCGCCTGACCAGGCCTGACCTCGCCCGGGACCGCCCCAAGCTTCCTGGCATCAGGGGGTGTGGATATCCCGACACACCGCTTCCCATCGGTGGGCTACGCTCCCCCACCGGGGGACTCGGCGTCGGAGCCTCGGGTCACGCGTGCCCGGTTTGGACGCCCGCGGTCGTGGGTGGCCGCGGTTCGCCTGGCCCGGTGGGAGGCCGCGGTTCGCGTGCCCCCGGTGGGGAGGCCGGGGTTCGGGGAACGCGGGTTTTCGTGAGTTCTTGACACGGTTTGCCCGGTACGGAAGCGTTACCGGGTCTCCGGGTTCAGCTCCACCACCTGCATCCAGCGCCGGTTCCAGGAAGGTGCCCCATGGTCGTTCGCCGCCGCTCCTCTCGTCTCTCCGCCCTTGCTCTGGTCGTTGCCGTGCTGGCCGCGCTGCTCGCCACCGCGGCTCCCGCTCCGGCCAGCCCGGCGTCGGCCGTGGCCGGCGCCGCGGCGGCGCCCGAGGAGCAGTCGGCCATCCTGTTCGCGGCCGACGGCATGCGGCCCGACCTGGTCGACCGGTTCGTGGCCAGCGGGGCGATGCCCAACATCCGCGAGCTCAAGCGGCGCGGGGTCCAGGGCCGCAACGGCCTCACCCAGGGGTTCCCGCCCAACACCGGGGTCGGCTGGTACACGCTGGCCACCGGCGCCTGGCCGGGCAAGCACGGCTCCACCAACAACACCTTCCACCAGACCGGCACCGACTTCTCCCGGGGCACCAGCTTCTCGGCCACCGGGGTCCTTCAGGCCGACTCGATCGCCTCGACCGCCGAGCGGGCCGGCCGCCAGGTCGCCCAGCTCGACTGGGTGGCCGGCCGCCAGGCCAACATCGCCGGCCCGACGGTCGACTTCACCACCTTCTTCTCGACCCGAGGGGTGCTGGCCGCCCCGGCCGACCCCGACGAGCAGGCCGGCGCGGCCCGCTTCGGCCTCTCCTACCAGCTGGCCGAGTTCGAGCCGGCCAGCGGCTGGAGCAACGCCCCCGAGGGCGACCCGGCCACCCCGCCCCAGCAGACGACTCTGACCGTGGCCACCACCTTCGCCGCGGCCAACCCCGACCGGGTCTACGACGTCTATGTGTTCGACTCCCGGGCCAACGACCGGCGCGCCTACGACCGCGTGCTGCTGGTCCCGTCGGCCGCCGGCAAGGACGCCAGCCAGGCCGCGGCCACCCTGAACGAGGGCCGGTTCGAGGAGGTCAAGCTGCGCGGCGCCGACGGCCTGATCGGCGCCCGGGCCGGGCAGAGCGCCGGCTTCTACGTGAAGCTGACCGACCTGGCCGGCGACCTGTCGGACTTCAAGATCTACTTCACCTCGGTGGCCAGGGCCAACGCCACCTGCCGGACCGACGCCTGCGCGGCCCTGCCGGCCGGCGGTGAGGGCGAGGACCGGCTGGAGAAGTACATCGCCGACAACCTGCCGTCCTGGATCGCGGCCGACTTCGCCCCGCTCGAGGCCCACGTCATCGACGAGGAGACCTACGTCCAGCAGGGGCGCGATCTGCAGCGGCGCTACGGCAACGCGGTGGTCCGGTTCGTGCTCGGCGAGCTCCAGCCCGATACCGACCTGGCCATGGTCGGCTACCCGGTGACCGACGAGTTCAGCCACCAGTTCCTCGGCCTGATCACCCCGACCGACCTGGACGGCCGGCCCAACCCGTTCTTCGACAACGTCGACGGCGAGGGTCCGCGGGACAACCGGATCGGGGTCCGCACCCGGTTCATCCGCAGCTCCTACACCGGGGCCGACGCGAAGCTGGGGCTGACCAGGCGGCTCATGCCCGACGACGCGGTCGTGATGGCCAGCTCCGACCACGGGTTCGCGGCCGCCTGGGAGGCGATCAACGCCGGCAAGGTCCTCACCGACATCGGGCTCCAGCCGAGCGAGCAGCCGGGCAACTGCCGGCTCGACGCCGCCGCCGCGACCACCACCAAGGCCAAGGCCTGCTACGCCGGCGGGACGGCCCAGATCTACCTGAACCTGGCCGGCCGCGACCAGCCGGGCCTGGTCCCGCTGGCCGATTACGACACGGTCCGCGACCAGATCATCGAGGCCTTCGAGGGTCTCGAGGACCCGAGGGCGCCTGGCCGCCAGGTGGTCCTCGACGTGCTCAAGAAGGAGGAGCTGACCGACGTCGACGGCAGCGACTCCCAGCACCCGACCCGCTCGGGCGACGTGGTCGTGATCGCCCGGCCGCCCTACCAGTTCGACGCGGCCACCCCGGGCGTGGCCATCGCGCCCTCGGAGTTCTTCGGCCAGCACGGCTACCGGCCGGAGATGGTCGACATCGACCGGAACCTCAACATGCACGGCAGCTTCGTGGCCGCCGGGCCCGGGATCCGCCACCGCGGGCCGGTGGGCGGCATCAAGGCCGTCGACGTCGCGCCGACCCTGGCCTTCCTGATGGGCATCCCCGCCCCGCAGACCTCCCAGGGCCGGATCCTGTTCGAGCTGCTCGAGGGAGGCAGCCGCTACTTCGACGCCCACCTGCTGGGGATCAACGACCTCCACGGTAACCTCACCGGGGCCGGGCAGATCTATACCGATCCCTACAGCGGGTTCCGGGGGGCGGCCGGGGGCGCGGCCGTGCTCGCCCGCTACCTGCTGGAGCGCAAGCGGGCCAACCCCGACACCACTGTGCTGGTCCACTCCGGCGACATGATCGGGGCCAGCCCGCCCGAGTCCGGCCTGCTCCAGGACGAGCCGACCATCCGCGTCCTGAACGAGATCGGCTTCGACGTCGGCGCGCCCGGCAACCACGAGTTCGACGAGGGCCTGGACGAGCTGCTGCGGCTGCTCAACGGCGGACCGTCCCAGTTCCCGCCGGGCAGCACCTTCGAGGGGCAGGACTTCCCCCTGGTCTCGGCCAACATCGTCGACGCCGACACCCAGGAGCCGATCTTCGAGCCCTACCTGATCAAGCGGATCAAGGGCGTCCCGGTGGCCTTCATCGGCGCCACCACCGTCACCACCCCGACCGTCGTCGAGCAGGGCGCCGTCGAGGGCCTCGAGTTCCTGGACGAGGCCGAGGCGGTCAACAGCTACGTGCCCGAGCTCAAGCGCCGGGGCGTGGAGGCGATGGTCCTGCTGATCCACGAGGGCGGCACCCAGGACCGGTTCCCCTTCGGCACCATCTCGCCCCGGATCGCCGACGTCACCCGGGCCCTCGACCCCGAGGTCGACCTGGTCATGGCCGGCCACTCCCACACCGCCCTGAACTCAAGGGTCGACGGGCGGCTGGTCGTGCAGGCGTCATCGTTCGGTCGGGCCTTCGAGGACGTCCGCATCACCCTCGACTACCGGACCAAGGACATCGCGGCCGCCTCGGCCACCCTGCAGGGGGCCTGGTCCTTCAACCCGCCCGACATCGCCGACCCGGCCCACGCCGTCGCCGGGGACCCGGGCGTCCAGGCGATCGTCGACGACGCCGTCGAGCAGGTCGCGCCGCTGGTCAACCGGGTCGTCAACACCGCCGCCACCGACCTGCTGGCCGGTCGCGACGGCGGGGCCAACGCGGCCGGCGAGTCGCCGCTCGGCAACCTGATCGCCGACGCCCAGCGGGCCGAGATGGGCACCCAGTTCGCGTTCATGAACCCCGGCGGCATCCGGGCCAGGATCCAGGCCGGCGAGGTCACCTGGGGCGAGCTGTTCGCCGTCCAGCCGTTCGCCAACGACCTGGTCAAGATGGACCTGACCGGGGCGCAGATCTGGACCCTGCTCGGCCAGCAGTTCCAGACGCCGTCGAACCGGATCCTGGAGATCTCCGGCCTCCACTACCGCTACCACCTGACCTCGCCGACCACCGGGGTGATCGACGCGGTCTTCGTCGGCCCGCCCGGCGACGACTCCACGCCGGTCCCCAACGACGCCAGCGTCACCTACACGGTCACGGTGAACTCGTTCCTGGCCGGCGGTGGCGACGGCTTCACCGTCCTCCGCGAGGGCACCAACCGCGTGGTCGGCCCGGTCGACCTCGACGCCCTGGTCGAGTACGTCGAAGCCCTCCCCACCCCCTTCACCAGCCAGATCGAGGGACGGATCGTGCTCACCACCTAGCCGCCGAACGCCCGGCCCGGGTCAGGGGATGCCCCGGCCCGGGTCAGGGCAGGCGGAGGAACCAGGTGATGGAGGCGGCGGCGCCGAGGAGCAGGAAGAGCGCGGCGCCGCCCATGAAGTAGGACGTGAGCTCGCGCTTCTCCTCGACGTAGGTGAGCCGGGTGCCGAGGTCGCGGTAGACGGCCTCGAGCTCGGCGCTGGTCGGAGCGGAGAAGGCCTGGCCGCCGCTGACCTCGGCGATCTCCTGGAGCTCCTGGGGAGGCTGGGAGGCGATGGCCACGGTGAAGACCGGGACCCCCTCCTCGCGGGCCTGCTGGGCGGCGGCCAGCGGCGGGGAGCCGCTGCGGCTCTCACCGTCGGTGAGGAGCAGGACGGCGGTCGGGGGGCGCTCGTTGTTGACCAGGTTCGGGGGGCGGCTGGCCTGGAGGGCGCGGACCAGCGCGTCGCCGACGGCGGTGCCCCGTCGGAGGGCCGCGTTGCGCAGGGCGGACCGGATCACGTCCTTGTCGGTGGTCGGGAGGGCCTCGACGCTGGGCGCGCCGGCGAAGGTGACCAGACCCACCTGGAACCGCTTGGGGATCTCCTCCAGGAAGGCGTCGGCCGCCTCCTGGGCCGCCTCGATGCGGGTCGGCGTCACGTCGGTGTTCAGCATCGACTCCGAGTAGTCCATCACCAGCATGATGGTGGCCTGGTCGCGCGGCACCTGGGCGGTGGCCTCGGGCCGGGCCAGGGCCAGCAGGAGCACGGTCGCGGCCAGCAGGTAGAGGATCACCGGGAGCACCCGCCGCCAGCCGGGCCTGGCCGTGACCACGTTGGGCAGCAGCGCCGGGTTGCCGAAGACGCCCGCCCGCTGGGTGCGGCGGCGCTCGCCCCGCATCCACACCAGCAGCACGAGCGGTACCAGCAGCACCGCCCAGAGCAGCTCGGGCCAGCGGAAGCTCATGCTGGTTGTTCTCGGGCGAGGTCGATGCGGGGTGGGGGAATGGCGGTCAACACGGCGGTCAGGAGGGTGTCGGGGGTGACCTGCTCAGCCAGGGCCTGGTAGGTCAGCACCAGGCGGTGGCGCAGGACGTCGCGGGCTAGTTCCTGGACGTCTTGGGGCAGACAGTAGCTGCGGCCCCGCAGCACGGCCAACGCCCGGGCGGCCGCGACCAGGTTGATCGAGCCTCGGGGGCTGGCCCCATAGGCGATGTAGCCCTGGAGGTCGGGCAGGTTGTAGCTGGCCGGGTGGCGGGTGGCGTCACACAGGGCGACGGCGTACTCGGCCACCAGCCGGTCCACGTACACGTTGGTGGTGTGGGCCTGCAACGCCTGGAGCTGTTCCAGGGACAGGATTTTGGTGATGGCCGGGGGGTCGACCAGGCTGCGGGCGACGATCGTCATCTCTTCGCTGAAGTTGGGGTACTCGACCACGACCTTCATGAGGAAGCGGTCGACTTGGGCTTCGGGGAGGGGGTAGGTGCCGTCGGACTCGATCGGGTTCTGGGTGGCCAAGACCAGGAAGGGGGCGGGGACCGGCCAGGTTTGTTTGCCGATGGTGACCTGGTGTTCTTGCATGACTTCGAGGAGGGCGGATTGGACTTTGGCGGGGGCCCGGTTGATCTCGTCGGCGAGCAGGAAGTTGCAGAACACCGGGCCGAGTTCGGTT
>CALGFH010000241.1 GCA_937881255.1 uncultured Actinomycetes bacterium | reverse complement strand
CCTCGCGCATCCGGGTGAAGTTGGGCCGGCCCTGGTCGTCCTCGTCGACCCACTCGCGGGCGAAGGCTCCCGACTGGATCTCGGACAGGATGCGGCCCATCTCGGCCTTGGTGCGGTCGTCGATGATCCGGGGCCCGCGGCTGTAGTCGCCGTACTCGGCCGTGTCCGAGACCGAGTAGCGCATGCCGGCCAGGCCGCCCTCGTACATCAGGTCGACGATCAGCTTGAGCTCGTGCAGGCACTCGAAGTAGGCGACCTCGGGCTGGTAGCCGGCCTTGGTCAGGGTCTCGAAGCCGGCCTGGACGAGCGCGGTGGCGCCGCCGCAGAGGACGGCCTGCTCGCCGAACAGGTCGGTCTCGGTCTCCTCCTGGAAGGTGGTGACCAGCGCCCCGGCCCGGGTCCCGCCGATCGCCCGGGCGTAGCTCTTGGCCAGGTCCCAGGCCTTGCCGGAGGCGTCCTGGGCGACGGCGACCAGCACCGGGGTGCCCTGGCCGTTCTCGAACTGGCGCCGGACCAGGTGGCCGGGGCCCTTGGGGGCGACCATGGCCACGTCGACGGTGTCGGGCACCTCGATGTAGCCGAAGTGGATGTTGAAGCCGTGGGCGAAGAACAGGGCGTCCCCGGGGTTGAGGTTGGGGGCGATGTCGCTCCGGTACAGGTGCCGCTGCACGGTGTCGGGGACCAGCACCATGATCAGGTCGGCCCAGGCCGACGCCTCGGCCGGGCTGGTCACGGTCAGCCCGGCCGCCTCGGCCTTGGCCCGGCTGGCCGAGCCCTCGGCCAGCCCGACCCGGACCTCGCAGCCGGAGTCGTGCAGGGACAGGGCGTGGGCGTGGCCCTGGGAGCCGTAGCCGAGCACGGCGACCTTGCGGGACTGGACGAGGCCGAGGTCGGCGTCGTCGTCGTAGTAGATGGTGGCCATCGCTTTGGGTGCCTCCTTCGATGGAGCTGTTCGCGTCAGGCGGGTCGGGCGGCGACCCGCAGGGGCTTGTCGGCGATGCCCTTGCCGCCGCGGGCCAGGGCGACCCGGCCGGTGCGGGCCAGCTCGCGGATGCCGTAGGGGTCGAGCAGCTCGAGCATGGCCTGGACCTTGGCCGGGCTGCCGGTGGCCTCGATGGACAGGGCGTCGGGGCCGACGTCGACGATCTTGGCCCGGAACATCTCGGCCAGCTCGATGATCTGGTAGCGGACCGACGGGTCGGCCTTGACCTTGACCAGGACCAGCTCGCGCTCCACCGACCGGTCCGGCTCCAGCTCGACGATCTTGAGCACGTGGACCAGCTTGTTGAGCTGCTTGGTGACCTGCTCCAGGGGCCGCTCGGCGCAGTCGACCACGATCGTCATGCGGCTGCGGCCCGGGTCCTCGGTCGGCCCGACGGCCAGGCTGTCGATGTTGAACCCGCGCCGGCTGAACAGCCCGGAGATGCGGGCCAGGACCCCGGGACGGTCCTCGACCAGCACCGAGATGGTGTGGGTGCTCACTGGGTCCGCACCTCCCGGCGGGTCGCCGCCGCCTGCTCCTCGGGGGAGAACTCGGGGCCGAGGATGATCTCGTCGTTGGGCCGGCCGGCCGGGACCATCGGGAAGACGCCTTCGTGGGTGTCGACCCGGAAGTCCACCACCACCGACTGGTCGTCGGTGGCCAGCGCCTTCTCCAGGGTGGCGTCGACGTCCTCGGCCCGGTCGCAGCGCAGGCCGAGGGCGCCGTAGGCCTCGGCCAGCTTCACGTAGTCGGGGCACTCGAAGCCCAGGTGCACCTCGGAGTAGCGCTCGTCGTAGAACAGCTCCTGCCACTGGCGGACCATGCCCAGGTGGCCGTTGTTGAGGATGAAGACCTTGATCGGGATCCGCTCGGTGGTGCAGGTGGCCAGCTCCTGGGCGGTCATCTGGAAGCAGCCGTCGCCGTCGATCGCCACCACCAGCTCGTCCGGCCGGCCGACCTTGGCCCCCATGGCCGCCGGCACGGCGAAGCCCATCGTGCCCAGCCCGCCGGAGTTGATCCAGGACCGGGGCCGGTCGAAGCGGAAGTGCTGGGCGGCGTACATCTGGTGCTGGCCGACCCCGGCCACCACCACCGCCTCGCCGCCGGTCAGGGCCGACACCCGCTCGACCACGTGCTGGGGCTTGAGCGGGCCGCCGTCCTGCTGGTCGTAGCGGAACGGGAAGCGCTGCTTCCACTGGGCCGTGGCCCGCTGCCAGGCCTCGGTGTCGGCGGCCCCGTCGGCGGTCACGGCCGCCTTGTAGGCGGCCGCCAGCTCCTCGGTGACCAGCTTCACGTCGCCGACGATGGGCACGTCGGCGACCCGGTTCTTGCCGATCTCGGCCGGGTCGATGTCGGCGTGGACGATCCTGGCCTTGGGGGCGAAGGTGGCCAGGTTGCCGGTGACCCGGTCGTCGAAGCGGGCCCCGAGGGCGACCAGCAGGTCGGCCTCCTGGAGGGCGGCCACGGCGGCGTAGTTGCCGTGCATGCCCGGCATGCCCAGGGCCAGGGGATGGCTGTCGGGGAAGGCCCCCCTGGCCATCAGGGTGGTGGTGACCGGCGCCCCCGAGGCCTCGGCCAGCTCCCGCAGGGCGGCCTCGGCCCCGGCCTTGGTGACGCCGCCGCCGACGTACAGCACCGGCCGCCGGGCGGCCCGCAGCAGGGCCGCGGCCTCCCGGACCCGCTTGCCGTTGGGCCGGGTCACCGGCCGGTAGCCGGGCAGCTCGTTGGTGGCCGGCCAGGCCCACTCGGTGGTCGCCTGGAGGATGTCCTTGGGCACGTCGACCAGCACCGGGCCGGGGCGGCCGGAGGCGGCGATGTGGAACGCCTCGGCGATGGCCCCGGGGATGCGGTCGATGTCCAGCACCAGCTCGTTGTGCTTGGTCACCGGCATGGTGATGCCGGTGGTGTCGGCCTCCTGGAAGGCGTCGGAGCCGATCGCCCAGCTCGGCACCTGGCCGGTGATGGCCACCAGCGGCACCGAGTCCATGTAGGCGTCGCAGAGGGCCGTGACCAGGTTGGTCGCGCCCGGCCCGCTGGTGGCCATGCACACCCCGACCTTGCCGGTGGCCCAGGCGTAGCCCTCGGCGGCGTGGCCGGCGCCCTGCTCGTGGCGGACCAGGATGTGGCGCACCGACGACTCCCGGATCGGGTCGTAGGCGGGCAGGATGGCCCCGCCGGGAAGGCCGAACACGACGTCGACGTCGCAGGCTTCCAGACTGCGGATGAGCGATTGGGCGCCGGTGACCTTCAAGGTTGCTCCCAGTGGTAGCGGTGGTCGGGGCAAGAAAAAAACCTCCTGCCCGAGGGCGTAGGAGGTTCCGCGCGGGTCCGCCTATGGCGGCGGTCCCGCGCTAGTCGATAAGTACCAGGGTGATCTGGGGCGGCATCAAGCTTCCTGTCGCAGGTAACGGGTACGTTTCTGGGATGGTACCGACCGTGTCAAGCGACCGGGCGGCCAAAACCGCCGTCACCTACCGTGAGCAGGCACCTCCGTCCGTCCTGGCTCCGTGGGTGCGCTGCCTCTGGCAGTTGACCGTTCAAGGCGAGGGCGGTCCGGGCTGGGTCGTTCCCGACGGCTTCATGGACCTGGTCGCCACCGGCCCGGAGCTCCACCTGGCCGGCCCCGACACCAGCCCCTGGCCGGTCCGGCGGCGGCCCGGCGCGGTCGCCGTCGGGGTCCGCTTCCACCCCGGCGCGGCCCCGTCCCTGCTCGGCCCGCCGGCCAGCGACCTGCGCGACACCCGGGTCGCGCCCGACGCCCTCTGGGGCCGGCGCGGCCGCGAGCTGGCCGAGCGGGTCGGGGAGGCCGCCCCGGCGGCCAGGCTGGAGGCCATGGTCGCGGACCTGACCGCCCGCGCCGGCGATGCCGCCCGGCCCGACCCGCTGGTCGCGGCGGCCGTTGCCTGGCTGGAGCGGGATCCG
Source organism: uncultured Actinomycetes bacterium (assembly GCA_937881255.1). Classification (GTDB taxonomy): domain Bacteria; phylum Actinomycetota; class CALGFH01; order CALGFH01; family CALGFH01; genus CALGFH01. Next base: position 26,264 of record CALGFH010000241.1, on the reverse strand, counting down.
GCCGCCGCCGCCCGGGTCGGGGCCCTCGGCCCTGCCGTGGGCCTCGGGGAGCGCCAGCTGCGCCGCCGGTTCCTGGCCGGCGTCGGCTACGGCCCCAAGACCCTGGCCCGGGTGCTGCGGTTCCAGCGCCTGCTCGCCCTCCTCCAGCGCGGCCCCGAGGGGCGCCCGACCCTGGCCGAGGCGGCGATCGTGGCCGGCTACGCCGACCAGGCCCACATGACGGCCGAGTGCGCCCGCCTGGCCGGCCGCTCCCCCGCCGCCATCCGCGCCGGCCGCTAGCCGGGCCGGACGACCGTTTCCTCCAAGACAGCCGGCCGGCCGCGGGCCACCATGGCGGTGGACGACGAGGATTCGGCGAATGAGGAGGCGACGATGACCGACGTGCTGGATGGCGCGGCCGGGTTCGTGTGGCGGACGGGGCGGCTGATCGACCGGCACCGGTTCGCCCACCTGTTCATGGGTGGGGACCGGGGGCCGGTGCTGGCGGCGCTGGCCGCCTACCAGAACGCCGACGGTGGGTTCGGCAACGCGCTGGAGCCAGATCTCCGAGGGCCGGGCAGCCAGCCCGAGCCGGTCGAGGTGGCCTTCCGGGTGCTGGACGAGGTCGGGGCCATGGACGACCCGATGGTGGCGTCGGCCTGCGACTGGCTGGCCTCGGCGAGCACGGCCGAGGGCGGGGTGCCGTACGTGCTCCCGTCGGCCCTCGAGCACCCGCGGGCCCCGTGGTGGCAGACCGAGCCGGACCCGCCGGCCGGGCTGGTGCCGACGGCGGCCATCGCCGGGCTGCTCCACAAGCACCGGGTCGCCCACCCGTGGCTGGAGGGCGCGACCGCCTACACCTGGCGGGCCGCCGACGCGATCGCCGAGACCAACCCGTACGAGGTCCGGTCGGTGCTCACCTTCCTGGACCACGTTCCCGACCGGGAGCGGGCCGAGGCGGCGTTCCGGCGGATCGGCGGCCTGACCCTGGAGCAGGGGCTGGTCGCCCTCGACCCGGAGGCCACCGGCGACGTCCACCGCCCGCTGGACTTCGCTCCCTCCCCGGACGCCATGGCCCGCCGCCTGTTCAGCGACGAGGTGGTCGAGGCCAGCCTGGACGCCCTGGCCGCCGGCCAGCAGGCCGACGGCGGCTGGACGGTCGGCTGGCCGGCCTGGACCGAGGCCGCCGGTCTCGAGTGGCGCGCCTGGGTGACGGTCCACAACCTCGGCGTGCTCCGCGCGTACGGCCGCCTGCCCGCCTAGACCGAGGTGGTGGCCAGCTCGTAGCGGCCCTTGCCGCGGGCCTTGGCGGTGTACATGGCCACGTCGGCCTCGCGGAGGACGGCGTCGACCTCGGTGGCCCCGCTCACGGTGACGCCGACGCTGGCCCCGACCTGGACCTGGCGGCCCTGGAGGGGGAACGGGGGCCGCATCGACTCCAGGATGCGGCCGGCGACCCGGACCGCGACCTCGTGGCTGGAGGCCTGCTCGAGCAGGATGGCGAACTCGTCGCCGCCCAGGCGGGCCACGGTGTCCTCGCCGCGCACGCAGGTCTTGAGCCGGGCGGCCACGGCCACCAGCAGGTCGTCACCGGCGGCGTGGCCCAGCTGGTCGTTGACCGTCTTGAAGTCGTCCAGGTCGATGAAGAGCAGGGCCAGTGGGGTGCCGGCCTGGGAGCGCCGGCGCAGGGCGTGCCCGACCCGCTCCCGGAACAGGGCCCGGTTGGGCAGGTTGGTGAGGCCGTCGTGGAACGCCTGGTGCTCCAGCTCGCCGACCATGGCCGCCAGCCGGCGGTTGAGGGCCTGGTTGTCGAGCACGGTCAGCAGCTGGCGGCCGACGATCAGCAGCACCAGGGCCACGAACGTCCAGTACAGGAACGGCCCGGTGGGCTGGCCCCGCAGCTGCTGGACGGCCGAGGTGGCCACGGCCAGGGCCAGGGGGCAGTAGGGCAGCAAGATCTGTAATCGGCCCGGCCGCCGCCCGACCCAGGTGATCCCGACGGTCGCCGGCCGGCGGGCCGCCACCGCCACCAGCAGGTAGCCGGCGAACCAGCCCACATCGGACAGGGACCCGGTCGAGTAGCTCCCCTCCTGGGTCAGGTAGGCGAAGCTGGTGTCGGCCACGGCCAGGCTGAGCAGGCCGGCCCCGAGCAGCAGGACCGGGGCGCCGCCGACCCGGATCCGGGCCACGACCACGAACACGATGGTGGCCAGGACCACGTCCCCGACCGGGTAGGCGAGCGCGATCGCCTGCTCGAGGACGCCGCCCTCGCCGGCCCGGAACACCGGCCCCAGCACCAGCGACCAGCTGGTGTAGAGCAGCGAGGTGGCGATCACGGCCCCGTCCAGCAGCGAGCGCGCCTGCAGGGTGGCCCGCTCGGCCCGTCCCGGGAAGGCCAGCATGGCCGCCACCGCCAGGGGGATGGCCCCCAGGTAGCCGACGTCGGCCAGGGACGGGAAGGGCAGCTCGCGCCGGGCCAGGTGCTCGAACCACACCCAGGTGGCCTGCCCGATCGCCCAGGAGGCGGCCGAGGCGGCCAGCAGGGCCCAGGCCCTGCGGGTCCGGCCCGATCCCGAGACGGCCGCCCAGGCGCAACTGACCGCGGCCAGCGACGGCGCCAGCAGCTGGGCCAGGTTGGCCGTGAGCTTGACCGACTCGTCGCTCGCCGGCCGGGCCGCCAGGAACAGGAGGAAGGCGAGGCTGGCCCCGACGGCGAGCCCGAGGCTGAGCCGGAACCTGCCGTGGCCTGGCATCTCCCCTTCCCTCCCATCCCCTCGACCGGCACCGCACACCGCCCTGGCGGGCGTCTGCTCCCTCTTTTTCGGCAGGTCGGGCGGGGGGATGGAGTGGACGAACCGGCGTAGTAGGCTTGGCCCCATGCGCGCACTCGTGGCCGACCCGGCGGCCTCCCCAGCCCTGTCCCTGGCCGACGTGCCCGACCCCGCCCCGGGCCCCGGCCAGCTCCTGCTGGAGATGGAGGCGGCCTCGGTCAACCGGGGCGAGATCCGGTCGGCGGCCAAGCAGCCGCCGGGCACGGTGATCGGCTGGGACGTGGCCGGCACGGTGGCCGCCCTGGGCGAGGGCGTGGCCACCTTCGACGTCGGCGAGCGGGTGGTGGCGCTGTCCCCGGGCGGGGGCAGCTTCGCCGAGCGGGTGGTCGTCCCGGCCGAGTGGACCGCGCCCCTGCCGTCGGCCTGCGACTTCGAGACCGCCGCCACCCTGCCGGTGGCCGGGGTGACCGCGGCCGGCATCCTCCGCCTGGCCAGGACGCATGCCGGCGACCGGGTCCTGGTCACCGGGGCGGCCGGCGGCGTCGGCCAGTTCACCCTCCAGCTCGCCCTCCAGACCAGGGCCACCGTGACCGGCCAGGCGGGCAGCGAGGAGCGCGCCGCCGCCGTCCGCGCCACCGGCGCCGAGGCCCTGGTCCACCCCGGCGACGGCTCCCCCGTCGACGGCGAGTTCGACGTCGTCCTGGACGGCATCGGCGGCCCCATGCTCGCCCCCCTGCTGGACGCCACCGCCCGCAACGGCCGCGTGGTCGTCTACGGCAACTCGGCCGACGCCGAGTCCACCTTCCGGGTGGAGTCCTTCTACCCCAAGGGCCTCACCATCCTCGGGTTCCGGGTCTTCACCAGCGTGCCCCCCGCCCAGGCCGTCAAGGACATGGCCACCCTGGCCGACCAGGCCGCCGCCGGCACCCTCTCGGTCAAGGTCCAGGCCACCGCCCCCCTGGCCGACGCCCTCCCCCTGATCGCCGACCTCTACGCCCGCAAGGTCACCGGCAAGGTGGTCCTCACCCGCTGACGCCGGACCACCACGGCTAGACGGTGATCAGCGGCACACCCAGCCCCGGCGCCCGGGACAGCTGTAGGTCACCGGTGATCAGCGGGCACCGGAGGTTCCGGGCCAAGGCGACGTAGCAGGCATCGTAGGAGGTGACGTTGGCCCGCAGCATCCATGCGTCCGGCAGCAGCGGCAGCGTGGGGAGCCGCCGAACGGCCGCGTCCAGCAGGTCATCGATGGCCTGCCTGGCCCTGCCGGCCGACAGCTCCCCGATCCGCTCCAGGCGCCGTAGCGCTGACAGGACCTCCGGGTTGATCCCGTCCGGGGCGACCATCTCGGTGCGCCCGACCGCCTGGAGGACCGCTGGCGCCCGTTCGCTCTGGAGCAGCAGCTCGACCAGGGCCGAGGCGTCAACCACGACGGGCATCGTCATCCTCGTCCTCGCCCTCTCCCCTGGCGAGCGCGGCGGCGATCTGGGCGTCCCGCTCGGCCCTCGCGTCATGGAGCGCCTGCACGACGGCGCCGGGAGGAAGGTTGACCGGCTCCCTGGTCGCGAGCCGCTCCAACCACTCCCGGCGGCTGGGCAGCCCCAGGTCGCGCCGGATCAGGTCGAGCACATAGTCGGCCATCGACATTCCCTCCTGGATCGCCCGGCGGCGCAACGCCTCGTGCAATTCCTCGGGCACGTCTTTCACCTGGATCGCTCCCATGGGCATGATGCTAGCATGCTGTGAGCATGCTCGCCCTCGAGGACTAGGCTGGCGGGCGGATCGATGGAGGTGGGCTTGGAGGGGAACGGGCAGGGGCCGGTGGTGGAGGTCCGCGACCTGGTCAAGCGGTACCGCAAGGCCAAGGCGAACGCCGTCGACGGGGTGAGCTTCGCGGTCCGGCGGGGCGAGGTGCTCGGGCTGCTCGGGCCGAACGGGGCCGGGAAGACGACCACGGTCGGGATCCTGACCACCCGGGTGCGGCGGACCGGGGGGACGGCCTGCGTCAGCGGGGTCGACGTCGGGGTCGACCCGGTGCGGGCCCGGCGGCTGGTGGCGGTCGTGCCCCAGCGCAACAACCTCGACCGGTCGCTGTCCATCCGCCAGAACCTGCTCTTCCACGCCGCCTACCACGGGGTCCCGGCCGCCGAGCGGTCCAGGCGGGCCAGCGAGCTGCTGGAGGAGTTCGGGCTGGCCGACCGGGCCGACGACAAGCCGGACATGTTCTCGGGCGGCCAGGCCCAGCGGGTCATGGTGGCCAGGGCGCTGATGCACGCCCCCGAGGTGCTGTTCCTGGACGAGCCGACCACCGGGCTGGACCCGGCGGCCCGGCTGTTCGTCTGGGACCGGGTCCGCGACCTCCGGGCCAGGGGGGTGACGGTGGTGCTGACCACCCACGACATGGACGAGGCGGCCTCCCTGGCCGACCGGGTCGGGATCATGGACCACGGCAAGCTGCTCGCCCTGGACACCCCGGCCGCCCTGACCCGCGGGCTGCCCGGCCGGACCACCCTCGAGGTCGCGGTGACCCTGGACGGCACCTCGGCCGGGGAGCTGGTGGCCGAGCTCGGCGCCCTGGACGGCGTGGAGCGGGTCGAGCAGGTGGGGGCGGCGGCCGGCCCACCGGGCGGGCAAGCTCCCGGCGCCCGGCGCGAGCTGCGGGCCCGGCTGTACCTGGTCGGGGAGGCGCCCCTGCTGGTCGCGCCGGTGGCCGCCCTGGTGGCCAGGCACCGGGCCCAGCTCACCGACGTGGCCATCGGCACCCCGAGCCTGGAGGACGTCTTCATCGCCCTCACCGGGCGGGCGCTGCGATGAGCGCGACCACCAGCCCGGCCCCGACCCCGGTGCGGCGGCGGGCCGCCGCCGGGCCGGCCAGGGCGTTCCTGGCCGTGCTCTGGCGCGACCTGTACGTGACCGGCCGCGAGCTGCCCGTGTTCCTGGCCCAGGTGGTCCTGCAGCCCCTGTTCCTGCTGTTCGTCTTCGGCAAGGTCCTCACCGACCTCGGCTTCGCCCAGCCCGGCTACACCCGCGTCCTGTTCCCCGGCATCGTCGCCCTGACGGCGGTCATCACCGGGCTCCAGAGCACCGCCTTCCCGCTGGTGATCGACTTCAGCTTCACCAAGGAGATCGAGGACCGGCTGCTGGCGCCGCTCCCGGTGGGCATGGTGGCCGTCGAGAAGGTGGTCTTCGCCAGCATGCGGGCCCTGCTGGCCGCGCTGGTGATGCTGCCCATCGGCATCTGGGTGCTCGGCTCGATCCCGTGGCGGGCCAGCGGCGTCCCGCTGTTCCTGACCATCCTGGTGCTCGGCTGCCTGGTCGGGTCGTGCCTGGGCATGATCATGGGCACGGCCGTGCCGCCCAACCGCATCAACGTCATGTTCGCCCTGGTCCTCACGCCGCTGCTGTTCACCGGGGCGAGCCAGTACCCCTGGGCGTCCCTGGACGACCTGCGCTGGTTCCAGGTGGTGACCGCCTGCAACCCGCTCACCTACGTCAGCGAGGGCATGCGGGCCGCCCTGGTGCCCGACGTCCCCCACATCCAGCCCTGGGTGTCGGTGCTGGTCCTGGTCGCGACCATCGTGGTGTCGCTGACCGTCGGCATCCGCCTGTTCCTGCGCCGGGCCGTGGACTGAGCCAGCCACCTGCCTCAGCCGGGACGGATCGGGCGGCGAGGCCGGCGCTGGGCGTGCCCCGGCGCCGGCTCCGGGACCGGCCCGGGGCCGTCGGGAGGCGAGGCCAGCAGGCGGCGGATGGCGGCGAACAGCTCGGTCGGCGAGGCGGTGACGACGGTGGCGCCGGCGTCGAGGGCGTCCTGGCGGTCCAGCTCGGCCCGGCGGGCGCTGGTGTAGACGAGCACCGGCTGGTCCTGCTCGGCCTCCCTGAGCTGGCGGAGCAGGGCCAGGCCGGCGTGGGAGCGGTACTCGCCGTCCTCGGAGCGGCCCATGTCGGTGACGATGGCGCGGACGCCGCGGCGCAGGGACAGCACGTCCATGGCCTCGGCCGTCGAGCGGGCCAGCAGCACCTCCAGGCCGTCGTCGCGCAGCTTGGCCAGCTCGAGGGCGTTGCCGTCGGGGTCGTTGTCCACCCACAGGATGGTCGCCCGGCCCGGGGCGGCGGCCGGCCCGGCCTCGGCCTCGGCCCCGGCCGGGGCGCCGGGTGGGGCGCCCGGGGCCGGCGGGACGCCCAGGGTGGGCTCGGGCCGCTCGGCGAGCTGCACGGCCATGTGGGTCTGGAGGTCGGTGACCTGGCGGCGGAGCTGCTCGGTGGCCTCCTCGACCGACAGCTCGACACCGCCGACCTTGACCGTGAAGCCGCGGGTCCGCATCGCCTTGCGCAGGTCGGCGACCACACCCGGGATGTGCGGGATCACCTTGATCAGCAGCACGGCGACCAGCAGCGGCCAGAGCAGGGCCCCGATGGCCTCGATGATCCTGGCCGCGGTCATCCGCTGCCCACCTCGTCCCTCCTCGTGCTCGGATGCGGGAATGTCGCGACCGGCGGCCGAATCCTGATCGCGCCCGGCACCGGCGGTCAAGGGGGGTGGACCAGGGGCCGGTAATTCGGGTGCGACCGGGCATCCCGGCGGCCCACACTGGGCCTATGGACCTCGACCTGTTTGGCTGGGACGGCGACTTCGCCGGCCAGTTCGCGCCCTGGGCCGACGCCGGCCACCGGCCCGGCCGGGTGATCGCCGCCCACCGGGGCGGCGACCTGGTCGCGACCGGCGCCGGCGAGCTGCTCGCCCAGACCACCGGCCGCCTGCGCCACCTGGCCGGGCCCAGCGTGGCCGGCCTGCCCGCGGTCGGCGACTGGGTGGCGGTCCGCGACGGCCGCATCCACGCCGTGCTCCCCCGCCGCACGGCCGTGACCCGGCGGGCGCCCGGTTCCCCGACCGTCGAGCAGGTGCTGGCGGCCAACGTCGACCTGGTGGTGGCGGTCGTGGCCCCCGGGCGCGACGCCAACCCGCGCCGGGTCGAGCGCCTCCTCGCCCTGGCCTGGGAGAGCGGCGCCCAGCCGGTGGTGGTGCTCGGCCGGGCCGACCTCTGCCCCGACTGGGGCACCGACGTCGACACCGAGCTGGCCGGCCTGGCCGCGGTCGCCCCCGGGGTCCAGGTGCTGGCCCTGAGCTGCTACACCGGCGAGGGGGTGGACGAGATCGCGGCCATGCTCACCCCCGGCCGCACGGCGGTGCTGCTCGGCTCCTCCGGGGTCGGCAAGTCGACCCTGGTCAACCGCCTGGCCGGCCGCGACCTGCTGGCCACCGGCGAGATCAGGGACGACGGCAAGGGCCGGCACACCACCACCACCCGCCAGCTGGTCGTGCTGGCCGACGGCGGCCTGGTCATCGACACCCCCGGCCTGCGCGAGCTCGGCCTCTGGGCCAACGGGGCCGGGACCGCCGCCGCCTTCGACGACGTCGCCGCCCTGGCCGCCGAGTGCCGCTTCGACGACTGCCGGCACCGCACCGAGCCCGGCTGCGCCGTCCTGGCGGCGCTGGAGGACGGCCGCCTGCCGGCCGAGCGGTTCTCGGCCTGGGAGAAGCTGCAGCGCGAGCTGGCCTGGGTCGAGCGGCGGACCGATCCGATGGCCGCCGCCAACCGGCGCCGCCACATCCGGGCCATGAGCAAGTCGATCCGGGCCAACAAGGTCCACCGAGGGCGCGACTGAGCCGTTCCGGCACACCCGCCGAACCGTTGGTCACAGGATGGACGCAGAGTTCTTCGCACTCTGGATTCAGGGTGCGTTCGGTGCGAATCTCTCCGACGGGACGAAGCCGGCCGGAGGAGGCGCACCATGCCCGCCAAGCCACGCGCCCGTCAGCTCGCCATCCTGGTCGCCGCGGTGCTGCTGCTGGCCACCGCGCCCGGCCCGGCCACCGGGTCGGCCGCCGCCCAGGCGGGCGGGGCCACGCTGGCCCGGCCCGGCCAGGAGCGCGGCCTCGCCATCACCCTCCTCACCGGCGACAAGGTGCTCCTGCGCCAGCGGCCCGGCGACCGCCAGGCGGTCCAGGTCGTCCCGGCCCGGCGACGGGGCGCCCGGCCGACCTTCCAGGTCGTGTCCATCCACGGCGACGTCCACGTGATCCCCGGTGACGTCCACCACCTGCTCGGCCGCCTGCTCGACCTGGACCTGTTCAACGTCTCGGCCCTCCAGCGGATGGGCTACGGCGACGCCAGGGCCTCCAGCCTCCCCCTGATCGTGCAGCGGCGGACGGCCAGCCGGCCGCCGGCCCTGGCCAGGGCGTCCCTGCGCCCGGTCCGCGAGCTGGCCAGCCTGCGGGCCACCGCCATGCGCCAGCCACGGGCCGACGCGGCCAAGCTGGGCGCGGCCCTGGCCGGCACCACGGCCACGCCCACCCGGACCAGCGGGACCCTGGCCGGGGTGAGCAGGGTGTGGCTGGACCGCCGCTTCCGGGCCACCGACCTCGACCCCAACCTGACCCAGATCGGCGCCCCGGCCGCCTGGTCGGCCGGCCTCACCGGCGAAGGCGTCAAGGTGGCCGTGCTCGACACCGGCATCGACACCACCCACCCGGACCTGCGCGGCGGCAAGGTCGTGGCCGAGGCCAACTTCTCCGAGGCCGACTCGACCACCGACCACTACGGCCACGGCACCCACGTGGCCTCGATCGTGGCCGGCACCGGGTCCCGCTCCGGCGGCGACCGCAAGGGCGTGGCCTTCGAGGCCAGCCTGCTCAACGGCAAGGTGCTCGACGACTTCGGCTTCGGCAGCGAGTCGGGGATCATCGCCGGGATGGAGTGGGCGGCCCGGCAGCGGGCCCGGGTCGTCAACATGAGCCTCGGCGGCTGGCCGACCGACGGCAGCGACCCGATGAGCCAGGCCGTCACCCGGCTCACCAGCCGGTACCGGACCCTGTTCGTGGTCGCGGCCGGCAACTCCGGGCCCGGCGACCAGACCGTCGAGGCCCCTGGCGTGGCCACCGCCGCCCTGACCGTCGGCGCCGTCGACGCCCAGGACCAGCTGGCCGACTTCTCCGGCCGGGGGCCGCGCTACGGCGACTACGCGATGAAGCCCGACATCACCGCCCCCGGGGTCGACATCGTCGCCGCCCGGGCCGCCGGGACCGCCCTGGGCGAGCCGGTCGGCCAGTGGTACACCAGCGTCTCCGGCACCTCGATGGCCACCCCGCACGTGGCCGGGGCGGCCGCGATCATGGCCCAGCGCTGGCCCAGCTGGACCCCCGGCCGGATCAAGGCGGTGCTGATGGGGACGGCCGACCCCAACCCCGACCTCAGCGTCTACGCCCAGGGCGGCGGCCGCCTGGACGTCGGCCAGGCCGTCGGCCAGCGGCTGATCGCCCGCCGGGCCAACCTCGACTTCGGCTGGTTCCGCTACCCGCAGACCGCCGTCGAGCCGGTGACCAAGCCGCTGCTCCTGCAGAACCTCGGCGCCGCCGCGACCACCGTCGACCTGCGCGCCGAGCTGGAGGCCGAGGACGGCGGCCCGGCCCCGGCGGGGATGGTCGCGGTGACGCCGTCGCGGCTGACCCTGGCCGCCGGCGCCTCGGCCACCGCCCAGGTCACCGTCGACGTCCAGGCCGGCGCGCCCGGGCTCTACAGCGGCGCGGTGGTCGCCACCCCGGCCACCGGCCCGGCCATCCGCACCCCGCTCGGCTTCTACAAGGAGCCGGAGCGCTACGACCTGACCCTCAAGGCGATCGGCCGCGACGGCCAGCCGGCCACCCTGGCCGACGCCGGCGTCCTGAACGTCGACAACGGCGAGCTGTTCGCCGACTTCCTGGTCTTCGACGAGGACGCCACCCTCACCATCCGGGTCGCCCCGGGCAACTACCACATCATGGGGTCGGTGACCGGCGCCGACTTCGGGTCGGCCTCGATGGTCGGCGACCCCGAGATCCGCGTGACCGGCGCCACCACCTACACCCTCGACGCCCGCCGGGCCGAGCCGGTCATGGTCGGGATCCGGGGGATGGCGACCGACCCCACCTTCGTCGACGCCGGCTGGACCCGGCTCGACGCCGCCGGCACCTTCGGCCTCGCCTTCAGCTACTCGGTCGGCCCGGAGGTGGCCGCCGGCGGCCTGTTCGCCGAGCCGACCGACGAGCCGGTCCGGGTCGGCCAGTTCGAGGCCGAGCTGCGGACGCGGCTGATCCCGGCCGGGGCCGGCTCGGCCGCCACCGCCCCGGCCCTCTACGACCTCCTCCAGTACGGCGGCGAGATCCCCGACCCGCCGGACTACGTCCTGTCGGCGGCCGAGCGGGCCCGGCTGGCCCGGGTCGACGGCCACTACCGCGCCCTCAACGACAACGCCGACTACCTCGACGTGCGGGTCGGGTTCGCGCCCCTGCAGTTCTTCGCCGGCGGCAGCTACGAGCCGATCGCCGTGCCCCGGACCCGGGCCGAGTACGTGAGCCCGGCCCCGGTCACCTGGCTGCACGACGCCGCCTGGTCCCGCGGGGAGGCGTTCATCGACTTCTACGGCCCGCCGTTCGTCCAGTTCGAGGCCGGCCAGCAGAGCGACGAGTGGTGGTTCGGGGCGCCGCTGCACGCCAAGGCCTACAGCGAACGGGACGCCGGGTCGATGTTCGTGGCCGTGGCCGACCTGCGCGACACCGGCGGCCACGACGGCCTGCCGTGGGAGTGGAGCGAGGACCCGGTGGCCACCCAGGCGCTGCGCCTGTACCGCGACGGCCGGCTGCTGGCCAGCGCCCAGGAGTCGTTCCTCCAGGCGGCGGTCCCGGCCGCCTCGGCCCGCTACCGGCTCGAGCGCGACCTGGACATGGACGGGCTGACCCGCCTGGCCAACGTCTCCCGGACCCGCTGGTGGTTCGACTCCGAGGCCCCGACCGGCCAGGACGCCCTGGGGCTGCCGCCCCTGCTCGGGGTCGACTACCAGGCCACCCCGCTCGGCGGGCGCAACGGCGCCGTGGCCGGGAAGCCGGTCACCATCGACCTGAACGTGGCCAGGCAGGAGGGCGCCGAGCCGAGCGAGGTGGTGGCCACCCACCTGTGGCTCTCGACCGACGACGGCGGCAGCTGGCGCCTCCTGCGGCTGGGCAAGGTCGGCCCCGGCCGCTACCGGGCGGTGATCCCCGGCTCCCGGCTCCGCTCCGGCACCTGGGTCAGCCTGCGCACCTGGGCCCGCGACGCCGGCGACAGCCGCATCCACCAGACGCTGATCCGGGCGTTCCCGGTCCGCTGACGGGCGCTAGGCCTCGACCCGGTGCAGGCCGGCGGCGGCCGCGCCCTGCTGGAGGGCGTCCAGGCCGAAGGCGTCGACCGGGCCGAGGGCGCCGGTCCCGGGCACGCCGGACGCGGCCGCCCGCTGGGCGCCCCAGGTGAGCAGCCGGGCCGTGAGGGTGTAGGGATCGGGCCCGCGCAGCCGGACCTGGGCCAGCTCCCGGCCCCCGGCGTCGCTGGCCACGGCCACGATCAGCGACCCACCGGCCCGCCTGGCGTCCGCATCCGGCCCCTGGCCGGTCTTCCCGGCCAACCGTCCGGTGGCTGCCCGGGCAAGCCCCCTCGCCCCTGGCACCCGGGCCAGCGGCGCCCCCACCGCCGAGAACACCTGCAGCGCCCGGGACCGCCGCCCGAACCACCCCAGGTACACCTCGACATCCCGCAGCCCGGGAGCGATCCGCGGCAGGGCCAGGTGCTCGCTGCCCCCGTAGGTCACCCCCAGCCAGTCCCGCCCCCCGATCGGGAACGCCCGTACCCGCCGGGCGAGCCGCTCCCGCCGCAGCTTCCCGCCCCGCCAGGCGAACCCCGGCTCCAGCAGCAGCCCGGCTCCCGAGGCCATGGTCCCGCTGCTGAACCCTCCCCCACCGGTCACGAAGTACCCGACGGTGACCCGGGCCACCAGGGGCTCGCCGGCCGCCGCCAGGGCGAGGGCGCCGGCCAGGTTGCCGGGGACGAAGTCGTAGCCGAAGGCGGGGATCAGGGCGCAGCGGCCGGTGGCCCGTGGGCCGTGCTCCTCGAACACGCGGCGGAGGAAGGGGGGCTCGCCGGTCGCGTCGAGGTAGGTGGCTCCGGCGTCGACGGCCGCCCTGACCGCCGGCTCGCCCCGGGTGAGGAACGGGCCGACCGTGCTGACCAGCACGTCGCCCGGGCCGACGAGGTCGCGGACGCTGGCCGGCCGTGCCGTGTCGGCCTCGGCGACCGGCAGGCCCCCGAGCCGGGTGGCCAGCGCCTCCAGCCGGGCCCGGTCGCGACCGGCCAGCACCGGCCTGGCCCCGGCGGCCGCCATCGCCTCGGCCGTCAGCCGCCCGGTGTACCCGGTGGCCCCGAAGAGCACCACCCGGGCCACCGCACCCTCGGACGGCATCGGGTCAGCCGTTGCCGTCGTCGTCGTTGAAGCCCAGGCCGACGACGATGGTGATGGTGGAGCCGCGGCCCACGGTGGTGCCGGCGGGCGGGTTCTGGAGGACGACCCGGCCGGCCTGCCGGGGGTCGCCGACGGGGGCCTGCTGCTGGTTCACCTGGAGCCCGGCCGCCTCGAGCTGGGCCCGGGCGACCCGCGCCCGGCGGCCGACCACGTCGGGAACCTGGACCTGGGCCGGCTGCGCCTGGGTCGTGGGGGGCGCGGTGGTCGGCGGCGCGGTGGTGGTCGGCAGCTGCGAGGTCGTCGGGAGCTGGGAGGTCGAGGTCTGGAGGGCGGTCGTGGGCACCCGCTGGGCGTTGGTCGCCGTGGGCAGGGTGGTGGCCGAGTCCGTCTCCGGCAGCCCCTCGACCAGCCGCGACACCGCGAACGCGACCCCGACGGCCAGGGCCAGCACCCCCAGCGGCACCAGCACGTACAGCCACCAGCGCCGCCGGCCGGGCGGCGGCTCGGCGTGGCGGGCGGCCCGGCCGGGGGCCACCGTCCCGCCCATGGCCGAGGTCGCGTCGCCCGCCCCGCCCGGGTAGCCGGCCAGCGGCGGCAGCATCGTGGTGGCCATGGCCGCCGTGGCCGCGCCGGCGGCGGCCGGACCGGCCGCGACCCGCTGCCCGGCCCTGACCCGCTCCAGGTCGGCCCGGAGCTCGGCCGCGGTCTGGTAGCGGTCCTCGGGGCGCTTGGCCATCGCCTTCAGGCAGACCGCCTCCAGCGAGGCCGGGATGTCGGGGTTGAGCAGCCGGGGCGGCGCCGGGTCCTCGCGCACGTGCCGGTAGGCGATCGCCACCGGGGTCGCCCCGCGGAACGGCACCGTCCCGGTGAGCATCTCGTACAGGCAGCAGCCGAGCGAGTACAGGTCGCTGCGGAAGTCGACCGCCTGGCCCTGGGCCTGCTCGGGCGACAGGTACTGGGCGGTGCCGAGCATGGCCGCGGTCTGGGTGACCGTCTCCCCCTCGGCCACCCTGGCGATGCCCAGGTCCATCAGCTTCACCCGGCCGTCGGGCATGAGCATGATGTTGGCCGGCTTGACGTCCCGGTGGACCAGGCCGCGGGCGTGGGCGGCGGCCAGGGCCGAGCACACGTCGGCGGTGATCTCGGCCGCCCGGTCGGGGTACAGCGGCGCCTCGGCCCGGATCACGTCCTTGAGGGTGCGGCCGTCCACGTACTCCATGACGATGAAGTGGGTGCCGTTCTCCGACCCGGTGTCGTAGACGGCCACCACCCCGGGGTGCGAGAGGCTGGCCGCGGCCTGGGCCTCGCGCCGGAACCGGTGGGCGAACTCCGGGTCGTGGGCGTGCTGGGCCAGCGGCACCTTGATGGCCACCCGCCGGACCAGCAGCCGGTCGCGGCCCTCGAACACCTCGGCCATGCCGCCCGCGCCGAGCAGCCGGCCGACCTCGTAGCGGTCCAGGAGCACCTGGGGGGTGGTGGTCATGGCGTCAGCAGCTTATACGTCCCGGTATGCGGGCGTTGTTCGAACCACGGCAACGCCCGGTAACGCGGTCCTTGGTCAGCCGCCGATGGCCCGCTCCAGGAGGTCGCTGACCAGCTTGGGGTTGGCCCGGCCGCGGGTCTCGCGCATGACCTGGCCGACCATGGCCCCGAGCACGCCCCGCTTGCCGCCGCGGAACTTGTCGGCCAGGTCGGGGTTGGCGGCCACGACCCGCTCGACCACGGCCTCCAGCTCGCCGGTGTCGGAGATCTGGGCCAGGCCCTTGCGCTCGACGATGGTGGCCGGCGACGCCTCCGAGTTGAACATCTCGGCCAGCACGTCCTTGGCCGCGGTCGCCGAGACGGTCCCGGCGGCCAGCAGGTCGAGCAGCTCCCCCAGCCGCTCCGGCCCCACCGGGCTGGAGGCCATGGTGTGCCCGAACTCGCGCAGGTCGTGCTGGAGCTGCCCCATCACCCACCCCGCGACCACCTTCGGGTCCCGCCCGGCCCCCCGGCCGAGGACGGTCTGGAAGTAGGCCAGGACCTCGGGGTCGCGGACCAGCCAGCCGACCTCCTTGGCGGGCAGGCCGGTCGCCTCGGCCAGGCGGGCCCGCTGCTCGGCCGGCAGCTCGGGCAGCTCGGCCCGGAGGCCGTCGACCCAGGAGGCGGTGGCCTCGATGGGGACCAGGTCGGGCTCGGGGAAGTAGCGGTAGTCGGTGGCGAACTCCTTGGACCGCATCGGCTCGGTCCGGCCCGCCCCCTCGTCCCAGTGGCGGGTCTCCTGGGTCAGCTTGCCGCCCTCGGCCAGGACCCGGCGCTGCCGCTCGGCCTCGTAGGCGACCGCCCGGTGAAGGCTGCGCAGCGAGTTGAGGTTCTTCAGCTCGACCTTGGTGCCGAACTCGGCATGCCCGACCGGCCGGATCGACACGTTGACGTCGAACCGCATCGAGCCTTCCTCCAGCTTGGCGTCCGACACCCCGAGGGCCACCAGCACCGCCCGCAGCTCCTCGGCGTAGGCCCGGGCCTCATCGGCCGTGCGCAGGTCGGGCTCGGAGACGATCTCGACCAGCGGGATCCCGGCCCGGTTGTAGTCGACCAGCGAGTAGTCGGCGCCGTGGATGCGCCCGGTGGCCCCGACGTGGAGGCTCTTGCCGGTGTCCTCCTCCAGGTGGACCCGGGTGATCCCGATCCGCCGGAGCTCGCCCTCCACGTCCACGTCGAGCCAGCCGCCGACGCACAGCGGCTCGTCGTACTGGGAGATCTGGTAGTTCTTGGGCATGTCCGGATAGAAGTAGTTCTTGCGGTGGAACTGGGAGCGCTCGGCGATCCGGCAGTGCAGGGCCAGCCCGATGCGGGCCGCGAACTCGACGGCCCGGCCGTTGGCCACCGGCAGCGATCCTGGCTCGCCCAGGCAGACCGGGCACACCTGGGTGTTGGGCTCGGCCCCGAAGGTGGTCGGGCAGGCGCAGAACATCTTGGTCGCGGTGCCCAGCTCGCAGTGGGTCTCGATGCCGATGACCGTCTCGTAGCGGCGGGCCCCGACCTCCTCGGCGACGGCGGCGGTCACGACCGCACCTCCTCGTGCGAGACGGGTCGGGTGGAGAGGCCGAGGTCCTGCTCGAAGGCCCAGGCGGCCCGGAGCATGGTCGCCTCGCCCAGCGCCGGGGCGATCAGCTGGAGCCCGACGGGCAGCCCGTCCGACAGCCCGGCCGGCACCGAGACGGCGGCGTTGCCGGCCAGGTTGACCGGGATGGTGAACACGTCGTTGAGGTACATGGCCAGCGGGTCGTCGGCCTTCTCGCCGATCGGGAAGGCCACCGTTGGCGCGGTCGGCCCGACCAGCAGGTCGAAGCGCTGGTAGGCGTCGTCGAGCTCGCGCCGGACCAGGGTCCGGACCTTCTGGGCCTGGCCGTAGTAGGCGTCGTAGTAGCCGGCCGACAGGGCGTAGGTGCCGAGCATGACCCGCCGCTTGACCTCGGCCCCGAAGCCGGCCTGACGGGTCCGCTGCATCATGTCGACCACGTCGGCCGAGTCCTTGGCCCGCAGCCCCCAGCGGACCCCGTCGTAGCGGGCCAGGTTGGAGGAGCACTCGGCCGGGGCGATCAGGTAGTAGGCGGAAAGGGCGTACTCGAACGACGGCAGCGAGCACTCCTCGAGCCGGGCCCCGAGCCGCTCCAGCCGCTCAAGGCCCTCGCGCACCCGGGCCAGCACGCCCGGCTCGGTGCCCTCGAGGAACAGCTCCTTGACCACCCCGACCCGCAGGCCGTCCACCCCGTCGGTGAGCCGCGAGGTGCAATCGACCGGCACGTCGGGGATCGAGGTCGAGTCCATCGGGTCGTGGCCGGCGATCGTCTCCAGCAGGGTGGCGGCGTCGCGCACGTCGCGCGCGAACGGGCCCACCTGGTCAAGCGAGGAGGCGAAGGCGATCAGGCCGTAGCGGCTGACCAGCCCGTAGGTCGGCTTGACGCCGACGATGCCGCACAGGGCCGCCGGCTGCCGGATCGAGCCGCCGGTGTCGGTGCCGATCCCGAGCGGGGCCTGACCGGCGGCCACCGCCGCGGCCGACCCGCCGCTGGAGCCGCCCGGCACCCGGTCCGTGTCCCAGGGGTTGCGGGTCGGCCCGAACCCGGAGTTCTCGGTGGAGGAGCCCATGGCGAACTCGTCCATGTTGGTCTTGCCGAGGATCACGACCCCGGCCTCGCGCAGCCGCCGGACGACGGTGGCGTCGTACGGCGGCACGAACTCCTCCAGGATCCTCGACCCGGCGGTGGTCCGGACCCCCTTGGTCACCAGCACGTCCTTGAGGGCCAGGGGCACGCCGGCCAGCGGGCCGAGCCGCTCGCCCCGCTCCCTGGCCGCGTCGACCTCACCGGCGGCCTCGAGGGCCTGATCGCCGGTGACGATCAGGAAGGCGTGGAGCCGCTCGTCGGTGGCCGCGATCCGCTCCAGGGCGGCCTCGGTGGCCTGGACGGCCGTGGCCGCGCCGCTGGCGAACCGCTCGGCCAGCTCGTGCCCGGTCAGGTCGGCCAGGGAGCCTGGGCCCGGGGCGGCCGGGCTCACGGTGCCTCCTCGATGATGCGGGGCACCTTGAACCGGTCCTGCTCGATCTCGGGGGCGGTCGACAGCGCCTCCTCCCGGGTCAGGCAGGGCCCGGGCACGTCGTCGCGCCAGGCGTTCACCCGGGGCAGGGGGTGGGCGGTCGGCGGCACCCCTTCGGTGGGCAGCCGGGTGATCTTGTCGGCCTCCTCCAGGATCACCGACAGCTGGGCCTGGAAGCGGTCGAGCTCCTCATCGGTCAGGGCGAGGCGGGCGAGACGGGCGACGTGCTCGACGTCAGCACGGCTGATCGGCATGGACGAATCCTTCGAACGTTCCGGCGGTCGGCCGAGTCTACCGTTGCCCCTCCGACGGTTGCCGGGGGATTTCCACCGCCAGCTCGACCACGAACCCGTCCGGGTCCTCGACATGCACCGTCCGGTGCCCCCACGGCCGGTCCACCGGCCCCTTCAGGATGGCCACCCCCGCCGCCCGCAGCCGCTCCGCCTCGGCGTCCACGTCCTCGACCAGGAACACCACTTCCCCACCGGGCTGGCCGGGCGCCTCCGCCCCCTGCCCGGTCAGCTCGTCCAGCCGGTCCCGCGCGTACAACCCGAACTTGGTCCCCTGGGTCGCGAACTCGACGTACCCGTCCCCCTCCAGCTTGAACGGCACCCCGATCACGTCCCGGTAGAACGCCACCGACCGCTCCAGGTCAGCCACGAACAGGATCACGTACCCGACACGTTGCATGGGCCCATCCAAGCACAGGAGCCGCTACGAACCCCACCAGGAGGCGTTCCAGGTGAGGGTGGAGAGGGTGGCCTGGCCGGAGAGGCTGGGGTGGAAGTAGTCGAGCTTGGAGACCATGGAGCGGGTGAAGGCGTAGTTGTAGGTGAGGTAGTTGTCGAAGCGGCAGTTGGACCAGGTGGCGCAGACGGACTCGAGGACCTGGTTGAGCTCGGCCTGGCGGTCGATGACGGCCTGGCGGTCGGCGGGCGAGTTGAAGAAGTTGAGCATCGAGGGGCAGATGCCGGCGGCCTGCCAGACGACCTGGGCGACCGGGTTGGTGCGGAGGATGCTCCAGAGCTGGTACAGGTTGGGGATCGAGGCGACGAACACGTGGCTGGCCGGGAGGCCGGTGCGGAGGATGTCGAGGGTCTCGGTGAACTGGGCGCGGAAGGTGGCCGTTGGGGTGAGGGTGCCGTCCCAGCCGCAGAGGTCGTTGGCGCCCATGAGGATGGTGACGTACTCGGCGCCCTGGCCGACGGTGCTGCGGGCCTGGCCGGGGGCGTCGGCCATCTGGGCGCCGGAGACGGCGTTGTTCCAGCGGTGGCCGCGGATGGCGGGGTTCAGGGCGCGGAGGCGCTCGTAGTGGCTGGCGATGCCGTCCAGGGGCACGTTGCCGGTGGACCAGCTGTGGCCGGGCCAGTTGCCGAAGAAGCAGCAGACGTCGACGGCCTGGGTGATGGAGTCGCCGATGGCGGCCATCGAGTCGGGCAGGGGCGGCGCGGGGACCGCGGCCACGGCGGCCGGGGGGCTCCCGGAGGTGGGGGTGGCCGAGGCGGAGGTGGCGGTGCCGAGGGTCGCCAGCACGAGGGCGACCCCGACGGCGAGCACGCGGAACGGTCTGGGCATCTCTGACCTCCCCGGTCGCGCGGAACGGGACGCTGGTCAGAGAATGACCGATTTAGCTGTTGCTGCCTAGATATGCGGTTATGCGAGAACGCCCCGGGGGAACGGTCGCAGACGGCGATCAGGCGCCGGTGGGGCTCAGGGGTAGTCGCGCTCGATGCGGCGCTCCTCGACCACGCGCTCCTCGGGGTAGGCGGTGGAGCGGCGGCGGTAGGGGGAGAAGCTGCTCCAGAACAACAGGGACAGGAGCAGGCCGACCACGCCGGCGACCATCAGGATGATGCCGACGGTGTTGATGTTGAAGCCCTCCGTGCTGACGTTGACCGCAAAGGTCAGGATGGCTCCGATCACCAGCAGGAAGATGCTGGCTCCGATGCTCATTGCGCCTCCTTCAAACCAAGCTCGATGTCTCCGGTCCGCCCTACCCGGTCGGGCCTCGGGGAAACCCCCGATCCGGACCGGGCGACCCTATCAGCGGGAGCCGTAGCTGGCGCGCAGCTCGGGGTCGTCGACGGCCAGCCGGACCGCCCCGGCGACCTGGAGCTGGAAGACGAAGCCGGCGAGCAGGCTGATCCCGGCGAAGGCCAGCAGCTCCCACTGGCGGTCGTAGAGCAGCTCCAGGACCAGCCCGGCGAACGCCGGGAGGAGGCCGAAGACCAGGGCCTGGCCGGCCCAGCCCATGGCCAGGCCGCGGAAGCCGATGGCCCGGGCCCGCTCGGCCCTTGGCTGGCGCAGGCGCGGGTCGGGGTGGTCGAGGGCCCGCTTGCCCACGACCAGCAGCCTGGCCGGGCGCAGGGCCAGCCAGGCCCCGGCCAGCACGGCCAGCACGGCCACGGCGACGACCGCGGTCACCGCCACCCCGGCGACCGGGGCGACGGCCGCCGACGGGCCGCCGAGCCCGCTGAGGCCGGCGTTGACCATCACCGCCACCACCATCCCGGCGAACAGGAAGGCGACCCGCACCGTCCGCACGATCGGCTCCGGGTCGGGCCCCTGGTCCCGCCCCGACGGCTCGTGCTGCCGCATCCCCTCCGGGTCGAGCGGGTGCCAGCCGTCACTCATCGCCCACCCCCGCCTCGGGGTCGGCGGCCGCCTCCTGCTCCAGGAGGGCGGCGAAGGCGGGCTCGTCGAGGATGGGGACGCCGAGCTCGGTGGCGCGGGCCGCCTTGGAGCCCGGGTCGGTGCCGACGACCACGTAGGCGGTCTTCTTGGAGACGCTGGAGGCGACCCGGCCGCCGCGGTCCTCGATGGCCCGGGTGGCCTCGTCGCGGGTGAAGCCGTCGAGGCCGCCGGTGAGGACGAAGGACATGCCGGCCAGGGTCTGGGGCAGCTCGACCCCGGTGTCGCCGTCGGCCTTGGTGTTGACGCCCCCCTCGACCAGGCGGCGGACCAGGTCCTGGTTGCCGTCGTCGGCGAACCAGGCGGCCACGCTGGCGGCGATGGTGGGGCCGACCCCGCCGACGCCGGCCAGCTCCTCCTCGGAGGCGGCGGCGATCGCCTCGAGGGACTTGAGGCGGTTGGCGAGCAGGGTGGCCACGGTGCCGCCGACGTGGCGGATGCCCAGGCCGACCAGCAGCCGGTCCAGGGGGCGCTGCTTGGAGGCCTCGATCGCCCCCAGGAGGTTGGCGATGGAGCGGTCCTTGTAGCCGCCCAGGGCGGCCAGGTCGTCGGCGGTGATCCGGTAGATGTCGGCCGCGTCGTGGAGCTTGCCGGCCTCGATCAGCGCGGCCACCGTCTTCTCGCCCAGGTGCTCGATGTCCATGGCCCCGCGGCCGGCGAAGTGGACCAGGGTGCCCCAGCGCTGGGCCGGGCAGCCGGTGGTGTTGGGGCAGCGGGTGGCCGACTCCCCCTCCGGGCGGACCAGGGGCGTGCCGCACTCGGGGCAGGCCTTGGGGAACTTCCACCGCCGCAGCCGCTTGGGCCGCTTGGTGAGGACCGGGCCGACCACCTCGGGGATGACGTCCCCGGCCTTGCGCACGAACACGGTGTCGCCGGGGCGGACGTCGCGGCGGGCGACCTCGTCCTGGTTGTGGAGGGTGGCCAGGGCGACCGTGGACCCGGCGACCAGCACCGGCTCGAGCATGGCGAACGGGGTCGCGACCCCGGTCCGCCCGATCGACACCTGGATGTCCTTGAGCAGGGTGGTGCGCTCCTCGGGCGGGTACTTGTAGGCGATCGCCCAGCGGGGGGCCTTGGAGGTGCGGCCCAGCTCCTCCTGGAGGCCGCTGGCGTCGACCTTGACCACCACCCCGTCGATCTCGTACTCGAGGTCGTGGCGGTGCTCGGCCCAGTGGGCCACGAACGCCTCCACCTCCTCCAGGGTGGAGACGATGGCCGTCTGGCCGGCCACGGGCAGGCCGGCCCGCTCGCAGAAGCCCAGGAACGCCGAGTGGGAGGCGAAGCGCATCCCCTCGGCCAGCCCGAACGAGTGGCAGAGCATGGCCAGCTGCCGCGACCCGGTGACCTTGGGGTCCTTCTGGCGCAGCGAGCCCGAGGCGGCGTTGCGCGGGTTGGCGTAGACCTGCTTGGCCTCGTCGGTCATCTGCTGGTTGAGGGCCTCGAACCCCGAGGCGGGGAAGTAGATCTCCCCCCTGACCTCGAACGCCGGCGGCGGGTCGTCCAGGGCCAGGCGCTGGGGCACGTTGGCGATGGTGCGCACGTTGGGGGTGATGTCGTCCCCGACCCGGCCGTCGCCCCTGGTCGCGGCCCTGACCAGCCGGCCCCGCTCGTACTGGAGGGAGACGGCGACCCCGTCGATCTTGAGCTCGCAGACGTAGGCCGGGACGTCGCCGACGATGCGCTCGGTGCGCCTGCCCCAGGCGGCCAGCTCCTCGGTCGAGAAGGCGTTGTCGAGCGACAGCATCGGCACCCGGTGGCGCACGGGCGCGAACGCCCCCGCCTGGACCGCCCCGACGGTCTGGGTGGGCGAGTCGTCGGTGCGCAGGTCCGGGTAGTCCCGCTCCAGCGTCTCCAGCTCGCGGAACAGCTCGTCGTACTCGGCGTCGGAGATGTCGGGGTCGCTGAGCACGTGGTAGCGGTAGAGCGCGTCCCGCAGCCGCGCCCGGAGCTCGTCGACCCGCCTGGCAGCCTCTTCGGCCGAAACTGGCACCCGTCCCCCTCGTCCGCTCGGCCCTTCTCCTGGTCACCCCAGTATCGCCCACCTGCCCGCCCGTTCGCCCCTCTCTGTCCACAACCCCGCGGCCGGTCGCGCCAAGGCGGAGGAGGCGAACTATGCTGAACGTCGTGTTCGCTTCCCTGGGTCGCTTCGTCTACCGCCGCCGGGTGCCGGTGGCGCTGGCCTGGGTGCTGGTCCTCGGGGTCGGGCTGGGGGTCGGCGGGCAGGTGTTCGGCCGCCTCGGGACCGGCAGCGGGCTGCGCGACGACGCCGAGTCGGTGGTCGTGTCGGACCTGCTGGGGCGGGTCGCGGGCGGCGGGACCGGGATCACCGGGCTGGTCGACGGGCGACCGGCCGCCGACCCGGCGTTCCGGGCCGAGGTGGCCGGCGCCGTCCAGGACCTGGAGGCCACCCCCGGGGTCGAGCGGGTCATCAGCCCCTGGATCAGGGGCGAGCCGGTCCCCGGCCTGGTGGCCAGGGACGGGCGGGCGGTGCTGATCCGGGTCGCGCTGGAGGACGGGCTGCGCGGCCCCGACTACGAGCGGGCCGTGGAGCGGGTCGGTGAGCGGCTGCGGGCCGTCGACGCCCCCAGGGTGGTGGTCGGCGGGGAGGAGCGGGCCCGGGAGGAGTTCCAGGAGCAGGCCAGGAGGGACCTGGAGCGGGGCGAGGCCCTGGCCCTGCCGGTCATGGTGGTGCTGCTGTTCCTGGTCTTCCGGGGGGTCGTGGCCGCGCTCACCCCCCTGCTGGTGGCGGCCGTGGCCGTGGCCGGGGCGCTGCTCATCCTGCTCGGGGTGAGCGAGGTCGCCGACATCTCCGCCTACTCGGTCAACGTCATCACCATGCTCGGCCTCGGCCTGGCCGTGGACTACTCCCTGTTGGTGATCAGCCGCTTCCGCGAGGAGCGGGCGGGCGGCCTCGAGCTCCCGGAGGCGATCGAGCGGACCCTGGCCACCGCCGGCCGCACGGTCGCCTTCTCCGGGCTCACCGTGGCCGCCTCCCTGTGCGGGCTGCTGGCCTTCGCCGAGCCGTTCCTGCGCTCGCTGGCCTGGGGCGGGATCGGGGTGGTGCTGGTGGCCATGGTGGCCGCGGTCACCCTGGTCCCGGCCCTGCTCGGCCTCTGGGGCCGCCGCATCAGGCCGGGCCGGGCCGGCTCCTCCGACCACGGCGTCTTCTACCGGCTGTCGCGGCTGGTCCAGCGCTTCGCCCCGGTGATCGTGGTGGTGGTCGCGGCCCTGCTGATCCTGCTGGCCCTGCCCTTCCGCCACGCCCGGCTGCAGAACTCGGGCCTGGAGTCGCTCCCCCGCTCCTCGGACTCGCGCCAGCTGTTCGAGACGGTCGAGGCCCGCTTCCAGGGCGGCGGCACCGACCCGGTGGTGGTCGTGGTCGAGGCGGCCCCCGGGAACCCGCTGGTCGCCGACTACCTGCGCCGGGTCGAGGCGCTGGAGGGGGTGTCGCGGGCCGAGGCCCGCCCGGGCACCCCACCCCAGATCACCGTGCTCGACGTCACCCCCGAGGGCACCAGCGAGGGGCCGGTGGCGACCCGGCTGGTCGAGCGGATCCGGGCCCTGGAGCGGCCGGTCGCGGCCGGGGTCACCGGGCCGGCCGCCTTCCTGGTCGACTACCGCGACTCGCTCAGCTCGCGGCTGCCCTACGCCCTGGCCCTGATCGGGCTGGCCACCTTCGCCCTGCTGTTCCTGATGACCGGGTCGGTGGTGGTGCCGGTCAAGGCGATCGTGATGAACGTGCTGTCGCTCGGGGCCAGCTTCGGCGCCCTGGTCTGGGTGTTCCAGGACGGCCACCTGTCGGGGCTGCTCGGCTTCGACCCGCCGGGCATGGTCGACATCACCATCCCGGTGCTGATCTTCGTGTTCGCCTTCGGGCTGTCCATGGACTACGAGGTGTTCCTGCTCTCGCGGATCAAGGAGGCCTGGGACCAGACCGGCGACAACGACCGGGCGGTCGCCCTCGGCCTCCAGCGCACCGGCCGGATCGTCACCTCGGCGGCCGCCCTGATCGTGGTCGTGTTCCTCGGCTTCGCGGCCGGGGAGCTGCTGACCATCAAGGAGGTCGGCCTGGGCATGGCCATCGCCGTGGTGCTGGACGCCACCGTGGTCCGGATGCTGCTGGTCCCGGCGACCATGAAGCTGATGGGCCGCTGGAACTGGTGGGCCCCGCCGGCCATGCGCCGGTTCCACGCCCGCTACGGCCTAGGCGAGAACCAGGTCGAGCAGCCGCCTCCGGAGCATCCCCTTCCCGGCCAACAGGAGCGGGTAGGCTCGCTCCATGCCGGTCACTGACCCGCGGGGCAACGGGGCCGTCCAGCTGGTCGTGACCGACCTGGACGGGACGCTCTCCGATGCCGCCGAGCGCATCCACCCCGCCTCGGTCCAGGCGATCCGCGACCTGGAGGCCGGCGGGGTCCCGGTGCTGGTCGCCACCGGCCGGCGGCTGCGGATGGCCTGCGCGGTGCTGGAGGCGGGCGGCCTGACCGGGCCGGCGGTGGTGCTCGACGGCGCCCTCGGCCTCGACCTTCGCGACGGGCGGGTCTTCCACCAGGTCGCCTTCCCGGCCGCGGCGGCCGCCCGGGTGCTGGCGGCGTTCACCGCCGCCGGCCTGAGCCCGTGCGTCTACGTCGACCGGGAGGGGGTCGACCTGGTCGTCGGCGACCACCCCTCGACCCACCCCGACCACCTGGCCAGGGCCATGCCCTGGGTGGCCGTCGACGACCTGGCCCGCGTGGTCGCCGCCGAGCCCGTGTACGCGTTCGCGGTGGTCGGGCGGCCGGCGCCGCTGCTGGAGCCGGTGCTCCAGCTGGTCGGGACGGCCGGCAGCGCCAGCCTGGTCGGCGACCTGATCTACGGCGGCTCCACCGTCCAGGTCCGGCCGCCGGAGATCAGCAAGTGGAGCGGGGTGCTGGCCTACTGCGCCGAGCAGGGCATCGACCCCGGCCGGGTGCTGGCCGTCGGCGACGGCGCCAACGACCTCGAGCTGCTGGAGAGCGCGGCCGTGGCCTGCGTGGTCGACACCGCCGCCCCGGCCCTCCTGGCCCGGGCCGACCACCTCATCGGCCCCCCCGACACCGGCGGCTGGGCCGCCGTGCTGGACCTGGCCGCCCGCCCGGTCGGCGCCCCTGACCCTGGCCGTCAGCGCTCCAGGACGAGGGCCATCAGGAACGGGTAGTCGTCCTCACCGGGTTCCTCGAGGCGCCTGAGGGTGAGGCCGGCGCCGAGGAACGCGTTGACCAGGTCGGCCAGCGGCAGGTGGTTGGCGCCCACCCGAGGCCGGATGCCGGCGTTGAACCCTGGACCGTGGCCATGCCAGCCGCGCGCCCGGTAGCCCTGATGGAGAAGGATCGGCCCGTGCGCTGGCCGTTCCGCGAACGGCTGCACGAAGCACGGGTGGGTGCCGACGTCGAGCAGCCGGCCGCCTGGCCGGAGCAGACGGGCCGCCTCGGCCGCGGTCCGGCCGAGGTCGTCCAGGTCGGTGTGGGCGAACAGGGAGACGACGGCGTCGAAGGTGCCGTCCGGGAACGGCAGCCTGCTCGCGTCGGCCTGCGCCAGGGAGGCGCCGCACCCGGCGGCTCGCCGGCGGGCGAGGCGGAGCTGGTCGCCGGAGACGTCGACCCCGGTCACGCGCCAGCCGAGGGCGGTCAGGCCGGGGAGGAGGATGCCGGTGCCACAGGCCAGGTCGAGGCAGCGGCCATGGCCGGGGCCGAGCAGGCCGGCGACCGTGCTGGTGGCGGTGGCGGTGAGGGGCAGCCGGCGCATCTCGGCGTCGTACCAGTCGGCGAGGCCGTCGTAGCGCCGCCGGATGGTCTGGCCGTTGGCGGGCTGGGAACCCTCAGTCGTCGTCCTCGCCGCCGTCGTCGTCATCGTCGTCCCCGCCGCCTGGGCAGCCGGCGAGGAGCACGGTGGCGGTGGCCACCGCCAGCGAGCGGCCGGCGA
>CALGFH010000240.1 GCA_937881255.1 uncultured Actinomycetes bacterium | reverse complement strand
CCCCATCCTCCATCGGGATCCAGCTCCGCCGCTCGGCCATGCCGGAAATCTCCCGGCCCCTCAGGGCCCCAGCGCATGCTCGGGTTGGTTGCGCGGAGCGTCCCGCGGGCCGGAGCTGCCATGCGGGCCGCGGAGATCGGTTTACACAGATAGGGTCGGTCGCACGGATGAGTTGCACAGATCGAATCGCAGGGACGGCGTGGAGTTCGTCAGGCGCTTCGACGCGTGGCGGACCGATCAATCGACCCCCGATCGCAAGATTCCTCGCTTAAGCGCTGACCAGGACCAGCCCATCTTGCTCAGCGAAGTCGGCGAAGTCACGGCGATTGAGTGTGAGCAGCGGCAACCCGCCTTCGATGCAGCAGGCGGCGATCCAGCTGTCGTTGACCGGCCGGGGCCGTCCACGTCGCTGTGCTGCGCTCGTAATCTCCCCCAGACCTCGGCCACCCTCAAGCCGGCGGGAAGGATCGTCGTCTTGTCGAGTCACAGCTCGAGCCCACCGCGGCCGGCGCCGCCCCCACTGCCTGGTCAGCGCCCAGTTCCACAGCTCACCAGCGGTGGCGAAGACGATACTGATGTCGTGGGTGACGACCTGACGGGCGAATCCTGAGGGAAGGCGACCAGCCCGGTATCTCGACACCACGTCGGTGTCGAGCACGATGCGGGCCATCTCACTGGGGCCCGGTCCGGGCGCGCTCCTCCTCCCGCATCCGACGGATGTACCGTCCGAACTCTTCCAGCTCCTGCTCCGACCCGAACAGGTCGCGGAGTGCCTCCAACGCCTCGGCGCCGTTCTTGAACCCCGTCTTCTTCGTCCGCTCGAACTGCTCGTCCAGTTCCCGGCGGTATTTGGCTCGCAACTGAAGGTCCCGCTCGCTCAGCTCCATCGGCATCCCTCCTCTCCGGGGAGGATTGTGGCATCCACGCCGGCTGCGTTCGACGGCGAACCGGGAGTCTGTGGACAAGCCGCGGAACTAGCCGGGGAGCCACCAGACGTGGCCGCGGAGGGCGAGGTAGCCGAGGCCGGCGGTGGCGTCGATCAGGAAGTGGGCGATGACCAGGGGGGTGGTGCGGCCGCGGAGCTGGTAGAGGCGGCCGAAGAACAGGCCGAGGGCGAGGTTGCCGAAGAAGCCGCCGAAGCCCTGGTAGAGGTGGTAGGCGCCGCGGAGGAGGGCACTGGTCCAGAGGGCCTTGGTGGGGGACCAGCCGAGCTGGTCGAGGCGGCGGAGCAGGTAGCCGCAGACGATCACCTCTTCGAGCAGGCCGCTGCGGGCCGCGGCCAGCAGCAGCACCGGGATCGTCCACCAGTTGCCGGTGGGGGGGATCGGGACCACGGTGCGGTTGACCCCGAGGCCGACGGCCAGGATGTAGATGCCGATGCCGACCCCGCCGACCAGGGCGGCCAGGCCGACCCCCCAGCGCAGGTCGCTCCAGGGGCGGGTGGCGTCGAGGCCGATGCTGGCCGCCGACTCGCCGGAGCGGTGCAGGAGGTGGAGGACGAGGGCGACCGGCACGATCGAGGTGGCCAGGTTGAGCAGCTGGTAGATCAGCCCGACGTCGGCGAACAGGGGCGCCTCGACCCCGCGGATGGGGGCCGAGAGGATGTCGACGATCGCGTACAGGGCCGACGCGGCCAGCGACAGGGCCAGCACCAGCGCCACCTCGTCCCGCAGCACCCGCCGTCCGGGCAGGGTGGGCGGGAGCCCCGGGCCGGCGGGGTCCGGGGTGGGCTGCGGTGGGGCTTCGGAGGTGTCCACGGCACCACGGTAACGGCATCGGCTAGGCTTGACTTTATGAACCGGGATTTCATGGGGGCGCTGCGCGAGCGCGTCCTCGTCTTCGACGGCGCCATGGGAACCATGCTGCAGAACGCCGGGTTGTCGCTGGACGACTACCAGGGCCTGGAGGGGTGCAGCGAGATCCTGTGCGTGTCCCGGCCCGACGTGGTCAGGGACATCCATGCGGCCTACTTCGAGGCCGGGGCGGACGCCGTGGAGACCAACTCGTTCGGGTCGTCGGCGATCGTGCTGGCCGAGTACGACATCGCCGACCAGGTGGTGCCGCTGAACCGGCTGGCCGCCCAGCTGGCCCGGGAGGTGGCCGACGACTTCCAGGCCGACGGGCGGCCCCGCTGGGTGGCCGGGTCGATCGGGCCCGGGACCAAGCTGCCGACGCTCGGCCACACCACCTACGACGTCCTCAAGGGGACCTACGCCGACCAGGCGTTCGGGCTGCTCGAGGGCGGGGCCGACCTCCTCCTGATCGAGACCTGCCAGGACCTGCTCCAGGTGAAGTCGGCCGTGGCCGGGGCCTATGCGGGCATGGAGCGGGCCGGGCGCCGGGTGCCGGTGATCACCCAGGTGACGGTGGAGACGACCGGCCAGATGCTGCTCGGCTCCGACATCGCCGCCGCCCTGACCGCGATCGAGCCCCTCGGGGTCGACGTGATCGGGATGAACTGCGCCACCGGGCCGGCCGAGATGGGCGAGCACCTGCGCTACCTGGCCCAGCACGCCCGCACGCCGCTGTCCTGCCTGCCCAACGCCGGCCTGCCCGAGCTGCGCGACGGCAAGCCCTGGTACCCGCTCACCCCCACCGAGCTGGCCGAGGCCCACACCCGCTTCGCCTCCGAGTTCGGGCTCAGCGTCGTCGGCGGCTGCTGCGGCACCACCCCCGAGCACATCCGCCAGGTCGTGGAGGCCCTCGGCGGCCGCGCCCCGGCGCCCCGCGAACCGCTGCACGAGCCCAGCCTGTCCAGCCTCTACCAGTCGGTCCCGCTCGACCAGGACACCACCTACCTGACCGTGGGGGAGCGCTGCAACGCCAACGGGTCGCGCAAGTTCCGCGACCTGATGCTCGAGGGCGACCTGGACGGCATGGTCAGCGTGGCCAAGGAGCAGGTCCGCGAGGGCGCCCACGTGCTCGACGTCTGCGTCGACTACGTCGGCCGCGACGGCGTGCCCGACATGGACGTCCTGGCCGCCCGCCTGGCCCAGCAGTCGACCGTGCCCCTCATGCTCGACTCGACCCAGGCCGACGTGCTCGAGGCCGGGCTCAAGCGCCTCGGCGGCCGGGCCATCATCAACTCCATCAACCTGGAGGACGGCGAGGCCCGCATGGACGCCGTCTGCCCGATGGCCCGCCAGTACGGGGCCGCCCTGGTCGCCCTGCTGATCGACGAGGAGGGCCAGGCCCGCGACGTCGACTGGAAGCTGCGCATCGCCCACCGCATCCACGACCTGGCCGTCACCAAGCACGGCCTGGCCGCCGAGGACCTCATCTTCGACGCCCTCACCTTCCCGCTCGGGTCGGGCCAGGAGGACCTGCGGGGCGACGCCGTGGCCACCCTGGAGGCGATCCGGCGGATCAAGGCCGAGCTGCCCGGGGTCCGGACCATCCTGGGCGTCTCCAACGTCTCCTTCGGCCTGGCCCCGGCCGCCCGCCAGGTGCTCAACTCGGTGTTCCTGCACGAGGCCCGCGAGGCCGGGCTGGACTCGGCCATCGTCGCCCCGGCCCGCATCCTGCCCATGCACCGGATCGAGGACTCCCAGCGCCAGGTCGCCCTCGACCTGATCTACGACCGGCGCCGTGAGGGCTACGACCCGCTGCAGAGGTTCATGGCCCTGTTCGAGGGCAAGGAGGTGGCCAAGGCGGCCAGCGCCGAGGACCTGGCCGCCCTGCCGATCGACGAGCGTCTCCAGCGCCGCATCGTCGACGGGGTCCGCGACGGCCTCGAGGCCGACCTGGCCGAGGCCATGCGGACCCGCACGCCGCTGTCGATCATCAACGAGGTCCTGCTGGCCGGGATGAAGACGGTCGGCGACCTGTTCGGGGCGGGCGAGATGCAGCTGCCGTTCGTGCTCCAGTCGGCCGAGGTGATGAAGGCCGCCGTGGCCGTGCTCGAGCCCCACATGGAAAAGGCCGACCAGGGCGGCAAGGGCCGGGTGGTGCTGGCCACGGTCAAGGGCGACGTCCACGACATCGGCAAGAACCTGGTCGACATCATCCTCACCAACAACGGCTACACGGTCCACAACATCGGCATCAAGCAGCCGATCACGACCATCATCGAGAAGGCCGAGGAGGTCGGGGCGGACGCCATCGGCATGTCCGGGCTGCTGGTCAAGTCGACCATCGTGATGCGCGACAACCTGGAGGAGCTGAACGCCCGCGGCCTGGCCAGCTACCCGGTGCTGCTCGGCGGGGCCGCCCTCAACCGCACCTACGTCGAGGGCGACCTGCGCCAGATCTACAAGGGCCGGGTCTTCTACTGCCGCGACGCCTTCGCCGGCCTGCGGGTCATGGACCAGCTGCGCGAGGAGCGCGAGCAGGGGGTGGAGCCCGAGAAGGAGCCGGTGCGGGCCCCCCGGGTCGTCCCGGTGCGGCCCCGCGGCCCCGCGCCCGCGCCCCCCGAGACCTCCGAGCTGGCCCGCTCGGACGTGGCCGTCGACGTGCCCGTGCCCACCGCCCCCTTCCTGGGCGAGGCCAGGGTGGTCAAGGGCATCCCGGTGCGCGACCTGGTGCCGTACCTCAACGAGTCGGCCCTGTTCCGGGGCCAGTGGCAGCTGCGCCCGGTGGGCGGCAAGGAGGGCTGGCGCCACACCCTGGAGACCGAGGCCCGGCCGCGCCTGCGGGCCCTGCTGGACGAGGCCATCGCCACCCAGATCCTGCGCCCGGCGGTCGTCTACGGCTACTTCCCCTGCAACGGCGACGGCAACGACGTGGTCGTCTGGGACGACGACGGCCGCGAGCGGGTCCGCTTCACCTTCCCCCGCCAGCGCCGCGACCGGCGGCTGTGCATCGCCGACTTCTTCCGGCCGCTGTCCTCGGGCGAGCCCGACGTGATCGGCATGCACGTCGTCACCATGGGCCTGGCCGCCTCCGAGGCCACGGCCAAGCTGTTCGCCGACAACCGCTACCGCGAGTACCTGGAGCTGCACGGGGTCACCGTGGAGATGGCCGAGGCCCTGGCCGAGTACTGGCACCAGCGGGTCCGCCAGGAGCTGGGCATCGCCGGCGACGACGCCGCCGACATGGAGGACCTGTTCGACCAGGGCTACCGGGGCTCGCGCTACTCCTTCGGCTACCCGGCCTGCCCCGACCTCGAGGAGCAGACCAAGCTGTTCGAGCTGCTCAAGCCGGAGCGGATCGGCGTCGAGCTCTCCGAGGAGTTCCAGCTCCACCCCGAGCAGTCCACCTCGGCCATCATCGTGCATCATCCGGAGGCCAAGTACTTCAACGCGAGGTGACCCGTGGCTCCAGGGAGCGAGCAGCTGTTCGTCTCGCGGTTGGCCCGGCTGCCGGTGCTGGCGCCCACCGGGGAGACGATCGGGCGGATCGCGGATGTGGTGATCGCCAGGCGGGAGTCGGGGGCGCCGCCGCCGGTGCTGGGGTTCACGGTGATGGTCCAGCGGCGGCCGATCTTCCTCGGGGTCGGGCGGGTCCGGGAGCTGGACGAGAGCGGGGCCACCCTGTCCACCGGGTCGGTGAATCTCCGGCCGTTCCAGCAGCGGGAGGGGGAGACCCTGGTCATCGGGGAGCTGCTCGACGCCCGGGTGGTGCACCGGGAGACGGGCAAGCAGCTGCGCCTCAACGACGTGGCCATCGGCAGGGTCCGGGAGGAGTGGGTGGTGACCGCCCTGGACGTGCTCGAGCCGGGCGGGGGGCTGCGGCCGTGGCGGCGGGCCAAGCACCTGCGGCTGCCCTGGGAGCAGGTGGCCGGGCTGGAGCCGGCCGAGTCGGCCGAGCGGCGGGTGGCCGCCCTGGCCAACCTGCGCCCGGCCGACCTGGCCGCCGCCCTCCAGGCGCTGCCCGTCCAGGCCAGGCAGGAGGTGGTGGCCGGGCTGGACGACGACCGGCTGGCCGAGGCCATGGAGGAGCTGCCCGAGGAGCTCCAGGCGGTCCTGCTGGCCGGGCTGGGCGACGAGCGGGCGGCCGACGTGCTCGAGGCCATGGACCCCGACGACGCCGCCGACCTGCTGGGCGAGCTGACCGAGGCCGACCGGGCGCGGCTGCTGGCCCTGATGGTGCCGGACGAGGCCGAGCCGGTCCGGCGGCTGCTGGTCTACGACGAGGAGACGGCCGGGGGGCTGATGACCACCGAGCCGGTGATCATGCGGGCCGCCGACACCGTGGCCGAGGCCCTGGCCCGGGTCCGCGACCCCGACCTGCCGCCCGCCCTGGCCGCCCAGGTGTTCGTGGTCAGGGCCCCGACCCAGACCCCGACCGGCCGCTACCTGGGCGTGGCCTACCTGCAGCGGCTGCTCCGGGAGCCGCCCAGCGAGGAGCTGGGGGCCTGCATCGACACCGACCTGGACTGCATCGGCCCCCAGGAGCCGACCCGGCGGGTGGCCGAGTACCTGGCCACCTACGACCTGCTGGCCGCGCCGGTGTGCGACGCCCAGGGGCGGCTGCTGGGGGCGGTCTCGATCGACGACGTGCTCGACCACCTGCTGCCCGAGGCCTGGCGGCGGGGTGCCGGGGTGGCCCGGTGAGGGTCCGGCCGGGTGGGAGACGGCGCGCCTGGTCGCTGGGGGCGCCGCGGCAGCCGGCCCGGCTCCAGCTCCAGCCCCACTACGACCCGGAGGCGTTCGGGCGCTTCTCGGAGGCGATCGCCCGGTTCCTCGGCACCGGGCGCTACCTGGTGTTCCAGACGGCGGTGGTGACGCTGTGGGTCGCCTGGAACGTGCTCTTCCGCGACCGCGAGGCCGGCTTCGACCCGTACCCGTTCATCCTGCTCACCCTGGCCCTGTCGCTGCAGGCGTCGTACGCGGCCCCGCTGATCCTGCTCGCCCAGAACCGCCAGGCCGAGCGGGACCGCCAGGAGACCGAGCG
>CALGFH010000239.1 GCA_937881255.1 uncultured Actinomycetes bacterium | reverse complement strand
CTTGGCGGCAGCAGGGCCGCGTAGGCCCGGCGGGTGGCCGCCGAGGGGGCCACGTTCAGCTCCCGCTCCAGGGTGGCGGCGCAGGCGTGGTAGGCCCGCAGCGCCCTGGCCCGGTCGCCGCGGGCGTCGTGCAGCCGCATCAGGAGCCGGTAGGTCGCCTCCCGGAGCGGGTCCTCGCCCAGGAGCCGCTCGGCGTAGCTGATCGCCGGGGCGTGCTCGCCCCCGGCCTCCAGCAGCTCGGCCAGCCGCTCCAGGGCCTCCAGGTAGCGCCGGCGCAGCCGCTCCCGCTCCTCCAGCAGCCACTCGTCGTAGCCGCTCCGGAGCAGGTCGCCCCCGTACAGCTCGACCGCCTGGCGCAGGGCGGGGAGCTCCTGGCCGGGCTGCCCGGCCCGGGCCGCCGCCGCCTCGAAGGCGGCCACGTCCAGCCAGAAGGGGGCGTCGTCCCGCCACCTGAGCGTCCGCTGGGTCACCTCCAGGAACCGGTCGGCGTCGGGCAGGGCGCGCCGCAGGTTGTGCAGCAGGTGGCGCAGGTTGGTCCGCGCCTGGGGCTCGCTGGAGTCGGGCCAGAGCAGGAAGGCCAGGCGCTGGCGCGGCTGGGGCGCCTCCCGGTGGAGCAGCAGGTAGGCGAGCAGCGACTCGGCCCGGGCCGAGCCCAGCGGCGGCACCGGGGCGTCGCCGTGGCGCAGGTCGAGCTCGCCCAGGAGCCGGATGCGCAGCGTCGCCGATGCCATGCGGGACCGCCGGGAGCTCAGCGCCGAGGGCGGAGGAGGCAGAACTCGTTGCCCTCGGGGTCGCGCAGGACCTGCCAGCCGCCCTTGTCGTAGATGTCGTCGGCCCGGGTCGCCCCGAGGGCCAGCGCCTGCTCGGTGGCCTCGGCCAGGTCGGTGCTGCGCAGGTCCAGGTGCAGCCGGTTCTTGACCGACTTGGCCTCCGGGACCCGCAGGAAGTCGATGGCCAGGCCGCCGGGGGCGTGGAGGGTGGCGTCGCCGTCGCGGTCGACCTCGACCCGGCCGCCGAGCAGGCGGCTCCACCAGCGGGCCAGCCCCGGCGGGTCGGAGCAGTCGACGGCCAGGGCGGCGATGCCGGCGATCGCCGGGGCCTGTTCGCTCACGGTGCGCTCACCTCTCCACGTGGTCGGTCCCGCTCACGCTACCGCCCCGGGCAAGTCGGGCTCCCCGGCGCAGACCAGCGCCCACGGCCGGTCGGCGACCCGGGTGAGGACGACCACGGCCCGGCCGTCGCCCCGCAGCCGCAGCCGGGTGGTCAGGTCGGCGACGTCGACCGCCGACCCGCGCTTGCGGACCTCGACCGTGCCGACCCCGCGCTCGCGCAGGACCTGGCGGAGGCGCTTGAGGTTCCAGGGGAGCGAGGCCTCGACCCGCAGCGCCCGCCCGAACGGGCTGCGCAGCGGCTCGTCCGCGGACAGGAAGGCGATCCGCGGGTCGAGCTTCCACGCCCCCAGCTCGCGCCCCAGCTCCTCGACCAGCCCGGCCCGGGTCACCGCCGGGCTCGGGTCGAGCAGGTAGGCCCCCGGCGCCGCGCACGGCACCGCCGGGCCGGGCCTGGCCTCCAGGCTGTGGGGCCCGGGGAACACGGTGGCCCGGCGGGTCGTGGTGGCCAGCGCCGGCGACCACAGGACGGCCTCCTTGAGCTCGCGCCGGTCGGCCAGCAGCTCCACCTCCCAGCCCTCGGGCACCAGCCCCAGGGGAAGCCCGGGGGCGGCCTTGACCCCGACCCCGGCGACCCGCCCGGCCAGCCCGAGGCACCAGCCCAGCGGCGGCCGGCTCTCCCCCGCCGGCAGCCGCCGGCCACCCTCCCGCCGCGCCGGGTCGGCGAACACCGCCAGCGACCGCGGCAGGTTGAGGGTCTGGACGTCGGCGCAGGCCACCCCCACCTCGCCCGCTCCGTGCAGCCGCGCGTTCTCCCTGGCCATCCGCAGATGGACCAGGTCGAGGTCCACCCCCAGGGCGTCCCGGCCCTTGGCCAGGGCGAGCAGGTCGCCCCCGATCCCACAGCACAGGTCGGCCACCACGCCGAACCCCGCGTACCGGCCCGCCCGATAGCCGGCCAGCGCCTCCCCCGACGCCTGCTCCAGCCCCTCCCGGGTGAACCACATCCCCGCCGCCCTGGAGAACTTCCCCGCCCCCCGGACCCGCAGCGCATGCTGGCCCAGCGCCCCCGCCACCAGCTCCGCCGGAAACCGCTCCCGCAGCCGGGTCCCGACCGCCAGCTCCTCGCCCGGGTCGAGCGGCCCCTCCGGGAGGAGCCCGAGCAGTTCCCGCCCCTCCGGCGAGAGTAGCCGGTCCAGCCCGGCCTGCCGGTCGGGTCCGTGCCGGTCGGGTCCGTGCCGGTCGGGTTCCTGCCGGCCGGGGCCCTGTGGATACCGATGCGCCCCCGTTTCCCGCATCGGCTACGCTCCCCCACCGGGGGACCCGGCGCGGAGGCGTTGCGTTCGAGGGCGCCCGGGGGACCCGGCGCCGGACCGGGTGGATCCGGCGCGGGCCATGGGAGCGCGCTCCCGGTCAGGCGACGGGGCCATCGACGTCGCCTGGGGGGAGCTCGAGGGGGCGGCCGTCGACCAGGCGGACGACCCGGTCGCAGAGCTCGACGACCTCGGGGTCGTGGGTGGCGACGACGACGGCGGCGCCCCGGTCGGCGGCGTCGCGGAGGAGGCCGACGGCGCGGTCGCGGTTCTCCTCGTCGAGCTCGGCGGTGGGCTCGTCGACCAGCAGGACGGCCGGCTCGACGGCCAGGGCGCGGGCCAGGGCGACCCGCTGGCGCTCGCCGCCCGAGAGCTGGTCGGTGCGCTGGTCGGCCCGGTCGCCCAGGCCGAGGAGGCCCAGCCAGCGCGTGGCCGCGGCGGCCGCGGCCGCCGGGTCGCGCCGGGCCACGCGGAACGGGAGCTCGACGTTCTCCCTGGCCGTGAGCAGCGACAGCAGCCCGTAGCCCTGGAACACGAGCGCCACCCGGTCCCGGCGCAGGGCCTGCCGGCCGGCCACGCCCAGCCCGGCCAGGTCCTCGCCGTCGAGCCGGACCACCCCGGCGTCGGGCGGCTCCAGCCCGGCCAGCAGCAGCAGCGTGGTCGACTTGCCCGACCCCGACGGCCCGACCAGCCCCACCACCTGGCCGCTGTGCACCTCCAGCGAGACCCCGTCGACCACGTCACGGCCGCCGCGCCTGGCCACCAGCCGGTCGGCCGCCAGGCTGGTCACGACCCACCCTCCCCAGGCGGGATGGCGCCGTCGGTCGGCTTGAGCACGACCTGGTCGCCCTCGACCTCGACCACGACCCGGGCCCCGGGCGGGAGCACGTCCAGGGCGTGGGCCGGGAGGTGGAGGGACCCGGTGGGGCCGACGACCGCGTACTCGGCCCCGCCGCGGCCCTCGGCGCTCACCCGGCCGTCGCGGATGGTCACGGTGCGGTCCATGGCCGCGGCCACCTCGGCGTCGTGGGTGACCACGACCACGGTGGTGCCGAGGTCGTCGCGGGCCTCCTTGAGCAGCTCCACGACCCGGCGCACGTTGGCCCGGTCGAGCTGGCTGGTCGGCTCGTCGGCCAGCAGCAGGGGCGGGTTGTTGGCCAGGGCCACGGCCACGGCCAGGCGCTGCTGCTCCCCGCCGGACAGGGCCCGGATCGGCTTGCCCCGCTGGGCGCCCAGGTCGACCGCGTCCAGCAGCACCTTGGCCCGCTTCCGGCGCCGGGCCGCCGGCAGCCCGGCCAGCACCATCGGCAGGTCCAGGTTCTCCCAGGCCGAGGCGTGGGGCAGGAGGTTGCGGGCCGCGCCCTGCCAGACGAACCCGAGCCGGCGGCGCCGGAGCACGGTCAGCTGGGCCTCGGACAGCCGGCTGACGTCGATGCCGTCCAGCACGACCCGCCCGGCCGACGGCCGCTCCAGGCCGCCCAGGATGGCCAGCATGGTCGACTTGCCCGACCCCGACGGCCCCAGCAGGGCCACCATCTCGCCCCAGTCGACCCCGAAGTCGACCCCCTGGAGGGCCACCACCTCGCGGCCCTCCAGCATGTACAGGTGGAACAGCCCCTCGCAGGCCAGCAGCCGCTCCCCGGCCCGGGCCCTGCGCCCGTCGGCCACCCCCTGCGCCCGCTCGGCCACCAGGCTCACAGCTCCTCCTCGCGCAGGAGGGCCGGGCGGGCCTGGCGGACCAGGGCGGCGACCACGGCGGCCAGGCCGAGGCCGACCAGCAGCACGGCCAGCCCCAGGGCCAGCCCGAGGGTGGCCCAGTCGGGGGTGTAGATCGGCGGGGGCAGGCTGGGGCGGTCGGCGAACTGGGGGATGGCCGGCAGGGCGACCAGGGCGACCAGCAGCCCGATGATCCCGCCGCAGAGGACCCCGTAGCCGACCAGCGCCCCCTGCTCGACCGCGACCGGCCCCCACAGGTCGCGCCGCCTGGCCCCGAACACCTCGAGCACGGCCAGCTCGAAGGCCCGCCGCCGGCCGGTCAGGTACAGGTGGAGCATGACCCCGCCGGTGGCCAGGGCCGCCCCGGCGGCCGCCCCGACCAGCAGCAGCAGCAGGGCCAGGGACGGGGCCTGCCTGGCCAGGTCGTCCTCGATGTCGGCGGCGGCGGCGCGCGTCTCGACCCGGACCCCGCCGGCCCCGAGCCGCTCGGTCACGGCCCGGCCGCGGGCGCCGCCGACCGTCCAGACCTCGTCGCTCTGCGGCCGGTCGATCGGGTTGCGCTGGGCGTGGACCAGCAGCCAGTCGCCGTTGACGAAGGCGGCGGCGTCGGAGCTCACGGCCCCGGGGAGCACGGTGGCCACGCCGGTCACCTTGATCAGCAGGTCGCCGGGGATGGGCCCGCGCACCCGCACCACCCGGCCGACCTCGGCCGACACGGCCCGCAGGAAGCCTGGGGTGACCACCGCGGGCAGGGCCTCGGGCACCGAGGCGTGGCCGATGCCGAGGGTCACCCCCGAGCTGGGGGCGTCGATGGCGACGCTCAGGGCGGCCCCGTCGGCCGCGGTGGTGGCGGTCAGGGAGTCCCCCGGCTCATAGGCGTTGTCGTTGAGCGAGTACCAGCGGGCCGGGTCGTCGAAGCCGTCGACCAGCCGCCAGGCGTCGCCCTGGCCGGCCCGGACCGAGTCGAAGGTCAGGGCGACGCCGACCGCGCTGGTCACCCCGGGCTCGCGCTGGACCCAGAGCCGCTGCAGCCGCCACGGCCCCCCGGCCGGGTCGAGCCGGCCCCGCAGCGGGCGGGCCGCTCCGGCCTCCAGGCGCCCCAGGTCGACCCGGACGGCGCGGCTCGCCCCCTGGACCAGGGCGACCAGCCGGACGGGGCCTTCGGCGCGGACCGCCGTGGCCGCCACGGTCACCTCGAGCTGGTCGGCCCGGCCCAGGTCGAGGGGGGCCACCGGCGAGGCGGCGAGCGCGGCCATGGTGTCCTCCAGCGACCGGCCGGCGAAGTCGCCCCGCCAGAACCCGACCGCCTGGTAGCGGTCGGGCTGGACCCCGAGCAGGATCGCCCTGACCGCCGGGGCGTCGCGCATGGTGCCCGGGTAGCGCAGCACGGCCATGGCCGCCTGGCCCGACGGGTCGGCCTCGGCCACCCGCTCGGGCCCGAGGGCGTCGCGGGGGACGCTGACCCGGAGCTGCTCGGCCGCCCCGACCTGGGTGAAGGCGCGGTCGTGGCGGTTGTGGGCCATGTCCTGGCGGACGGTGACCGCGAAGGCGACCAGGCCGAAGGCGGCGGCCAGGGCGATCACCACCCGCAGGGCCGGGCCGCCCCGGCGGGCCACCTGGCGGGCCCCGACCCAGGTGGCCACGCCGGAGGAGCGGCCGGTGAGCCGGACCAGCCAGCCCGCGACCACCGGCAGCGAGCGGCCGACGACCAGGGCCGCGGCCAGCACGGCCAGGCCGGGCGCGAGCGTGGCCAGCACGTCGTAGCCGCCGCTGGCCTGGCGGGTCCCGGAGGCGCGCAGGTTGGCCAGGGCGGCCACGGCGACCAGCAGCAGGACCACGTCGAGGACGACCGCCCGCCGGCCGACCCGGTCCGAGCGCCCGCGGCGCCACTGGTCGAGGATCCGCCGGCGGACCGCCCCCAGGCTGGCCAGGCTGGCCGCGGCCAGGGCCACGACCGTGGCCGCGACGGCCACCGCGACCGCCGCCGGGGTGACGACCACCGGGATGCCGGCCTCGAACTGGGTGCGGGCCAGCAGCAACGCGCCCAGCCAGCCGACGGCCAGCCCGGCCGGGAGGGCGAGGGCGGCGACCATGGCCAGCTCGAGCACGGCCAGCCCGAACGCCTGCCCGGTGGTGGCGCCCCGCACCTTGGCCAGGGCGACCTCGCCGGCCCTGGCCTCGGCGGCCATGGCCGCGACCACGATCAGGATCAGCAGGGCCAGGGAGGCCAGCTGGACGTCGGCCAGGAGCACGGGCACGGTCAGGGCCTGCCGGTCGGCCTCGGCCTTGGCGACCAGGCCGCCAAGGCCGGTGAGGACCACGGCGTTGGGGTTGTTGATCCGCAGCAGCTCGGCGACCTGGCCGAGGGCGGGCGGGACGGCCGCGGTGTCGGCCAGGCGCATCCGGTCCGGCTGGACGAAGTGGTCGAAGCGGGCCCGGATGTCCAGCGAGCCGTTGTCGATCACCGGGAGCAGGTCGCCGCCGGCCAGGAAGACGGCGTCCAGCGGCGGCAGCTCGTTGCCGGTCGGCGGGGGCGGGAAGTAGGCGGGCTGGGCGCCGAACCAGTACGGGTCGTAGGGGGTCGGCGTGTAGACGGCGACGACCACCAGGTCGCGGCCGGCCGCCCCGGCCCCGAACCCCTTGGCCTGGAAGCGGTCGCCGGGGCCGAGGCGGAGCCAGTCGGCGGTGCGGCGGCTGACCGCGACCTCGGCCGGCAGGCCGAGCGGCCTGGCCACCGGGCAGCGCCCGGCCTCGACCACCAGGCGGTCGCAGATGCCGTCGCGGCTGGCCAGGTAGGCGGAGCCGGGGCGGCCGCCCTCGGCCAGGAGCTCGATCGGGGTGCGGGTCTCCAGGCCGGTCACCGGTGCGGCCAGCGCCGGCACGGCCGGGCCGGCCGCGGCCACCGACTGGGTCAGCTCGCGCAGCTCCCGGCCGTCGGCCACCACCTGGCTGACGTGCAGGCCGGCGGTGTGGCTGGTCGCCGAGCGCAGGTTCTGGGCCAGCAGCGACTCGCCGGCCGTGCGCAGGTAGATGGCCCCGGCCGCCCCCACCCCGACGGCGAAGGTGGTCACCGCCAGCAGCGCCGCCGACAGCCCGGCCCTGGCCCGCAGCCCCCGCAGGGCCAGCCGCAGCGAGCTCATCGGCCCGGCTCCGGCACCCAGGAGGCCAGGCGGCCGGGGGCGGGGTAGCTGACCTGCACCGACGGGTCGTCGGCGCGGATGAAGCGCCAGGTCGCGCCGGCCAGCAGCAGCCAGGCCCCGTCCGGGCTGGGCTCGATCGCGTACACGCCGTCGCCGGCGATGCCCGACCGGAGCAGCTGCGGCGGCCGGTCGGGGGGCAGGTAGGTGGCCGTGCCGGCGCCGCCGGTCAGGGCCCAGCCGCCGGTGGGCAGGAAGGCGAAGAACCCGGGCAGGTGCTCGGGGGCCGGCTCGGCCCGGCCCCGCTCCAGGTCGACCACGGCCAGCACCTCGACCTCCCGGCCCGTCCGCGGGTCGACGTCGGCCAGGGCGTCGACGATCCGGACCAGGGCCTGGCGCCCGTCCGGCCCGAGCACGGCGGTCACGACGACCAGGCCGCGCGGGTCGACCCCGGGCTGGACGGTCCGGAACACCCGGACCACGTCGTCGAAGCCCAGCACCGGCCGGAAGCTCCCGTCGCGCCGCCACAGCCGCAGCCCCCTGGTCAGCTGGTCCGACCCGCCCACCGGAGGCCGCCGCAGGAACTCCCGCCCGGGCACGGGCCCGGCCCGCCGGCCCTCGGCCGGGTCGGCCACCAGCGCCGACCCGCCGTCCGCGGCCACGTCGTAGAGGCAGCCGGGCAGGGTGGCCAGCCGCTGCCCCGAACCGTCCAGGACCCAGCTCCTCGCCGCGGTCACGGCCGGGAACGGGTCACCGCCGAGCTTGTACCCACAGACCCCGAGCACGCTCCCATCAGCCGCATGCCGTGGCGCCCCCGGCGACCGCCACCCGGCCGGGACCAGCCGCCGCAACGACCCGTCCCCGAGCTTCCCCAGGGCCGCCGCCCCGTCGCTCGTGAGCAGGTAGACCTGGTCGGCGTCGTGCCCCAGCTCCGCCGACCGCCCATCCGGCGGGTCCGACAGCAGATGCGCCGCCGCCTCCAGGTCGAACCCCGACGGCGCCCGCCTGGCCGTCAGCTCGCCCAGCTGCCCCAGCACCCGGTGCCCCCCACCATCCGCACCCTGCGCATGGAT
>CALGFH010000238.1 GCA_937881255.1 uncultured Actinomycetes bacterium | reverse complement strand
GCAGGAGCTGCTGGAGGACCTCGTTGGAGCCGTTGGCCGCCCAGGTGCCCTCGACGCCGTGGCCGGCGTGCAGGGCCAGAGCCTCGCGGAGTTCCCTTGCCTCCCGGTCCGGGTAGCGGTGCAGCTCCAGGCCCCTGACCGTCTCGGCCAGGTCGTCCAGGACCTCGGGGGGGACCGCGTAGGGAGTCTCGTTGGTGTTCAGCCGCACCGGCACGTCCAGCTGGGGCGCGCCGTACGGCGTCATCCCGGCCAGGTCGTCCCTGACCCGGACCCGCCCGGCCGTCCCGGGCATGGACGCGCTCACGACCCCTCCCCTGGCTGGCCGGCCAGGCGGGCGGCGACCGCCCGGCCGTGGGCGGGGAGGTCCTCGGCCCGGCTGAGGGCGGCCACCGTTGGGGCGGCGGTGGCCAGGGCGTCGCGGTCGTAGGTGGCCACCTGCATGGTGCGCAGGAAGTCGAGGGTGGACAGGCCGGAGGCGAACCGGGCCGTGCCGGCGGTCGGGAGGACGTGGTTGGTGCCGGCGGCGTAGTCGCCCAGCGCCACCGGGGTCCAGGGGCCGACGAACACGGCCCCGGCGTTGCGGACCTGGGCGGCCAGGCCGCCGGGGTCGGCGACCAGCAGCTCCAGGTGCTCGGGGGCGAACGCCTCGGCCACCCGGAGCATGGCCGCCCGGTCGTCACATAGCACCGTCGCCGACTGGCCGGCGAAGGCGGCCTCGACCCGGTCGCGGTGGGCGGTGGCCGCCACCTCCTGGGCCAGCAGGGGCTCGACCGCCTTCCACAGGTCGGCGTCGTCGGTGACCAGCAGGCAGGCGGCCAGCGGGTCGTGCTCGGCCTGGGCGACCAGGTCGACCGCGACCAGCAAGGGGTCGGCGGTGGCGTCGGCCAGCACCGCGACCTCGGTCGGGCCGGCGAACCCGTCGGTCCGGACCCGCCCGGCCACCTCCCGCTTGGCCAGGGCGACATAGAGGTTGCCGGGGCCGGTCACCGAGTCGACCGCCGGGACGGTCTCGGTGCCGCAGGCCAGGGCGGCCACCGCCTGGGTGCCGCCGAGCAGCCACACCTCGTCCACGCCGAGCAGGGCCGCCGCCCCCAGGATGGCCGCGTGCCCGCGGCCGCCTGGGCCGGGCGGGGTGGCCAGGGCGACCTGGTCGACCCCGGCCGCCTGGGCGGGGACGACGTTCATGACCACGCTGGAGGGGTAGGCGCCGAGCCCGCCGGGGGCGTACACCCCGGCCCGGCGCAGGGGCACGAACCGCTGGGCCAGCCGGACGCCCGGGCGCTCCGACCAGACCAGGTCGGCCGGGCGCTGGGCCTGGTGGAAGGCCCGGGCCCGCTCGATCGCGTCGAGCAGGGCGGCCCGCAGCTCCGGGTCGAGGGCCGCCTCGGCATCGGCCAGCTCGTCCGGGGTGGCCCGCCAGCCGGCCGGGGCGGTGTCGACCCCGTCGAACCGCCGGGCCGCCTCGGCCACGGCCGCGTCGCCACGGGCGGCGACGTCGTCGACCAGCTGGCGCACCCCGGCCCGGGCCGCCTCCACCGCCTCCGCGGGGGCGCGGGGCAGCACCCCGGCCGGGTCACGGTCGGAGCCTCGCAGGTCGATCACGGGCAGCACGGCAGGCACTCCACAGCACACGAACGAACGGTCGGGAACGGGATTCACCCTACCGCAGCCCCCCGCGCCGGTGCCGACCTGGGTGTGGAGTCCGCCTGCCCGCAGTTCCCGCTGGGGGGTGTGGACAACGGCCGGCTCTCAGTTCCCGCATCGGCTACGCTCCCCCACCGGGGGCCCGCGAACGGAGCCGCCGGGGGACAGCGCGCCCTGGGGTCCGCAGGGCCCGCGGTGCCGGCGGACCCGGGCGTCTCCGGGTGGGCCCGACCGCGGACCCTAGGACCCTAGGGGATCCGACGCGCCCGGGCCCGTGAGGGTCCGGCGCGCCCGGAATCTCGGGGGGCCGTACCATAGGGCCCGTCCGAACCGACCGATGAAGGTGGCCCCGGTGGAGCTGCCGCTGTTCCCGTTGCAGACCGTGCTGTATCCCGGGCTGCCGATCCCGCTGCATGTGTTCGAGGAGCGGTACCGGCGGATGTTCAAGCGGGTCCTGGACGGGGACCGGCGGTTCGGGGTGGTGGCGATCGTCAAGGGGCGGGAGGTGGACGCGGGCGCGACCTACCACCCGATCGGGTGCGTGGCCGAGGTGGCCGAGGTCGACCGGCACGCCGACGGGCGGCTGGACGTGGTCGCCCGCGGGCGGACCCGGTTCGCGATCGACGGGGTCACCCAGGCCGCCCCCTACATCGTGGCCGAGGTGAGCGAGCTGCCCGAGACCACCGGGGAGGCGGCCGAGCAGCGCACGGTCAAGGTGGGCCGGCTGTTCACCCGGTACGTGACCACCCTGCTGCGGATGGCCGGCGAGCCGGTCGAGCCGATCGACGTCCCCGAGGACCCGGTGGCCGCCTCCTACCTGGTCGCCGCCGGGCTCCAGATCGACCTGGCCGACAAGCAGCGGCTCCTGGCGATCCCGTCGGCGTCCGACCGGCTGGCCTTCGAGGCGGCCCTGCTCTCCCGGGAGCTGGCCCTGCTCGAGCACTTCCGGGTCGCCGGCCCGGCCCCCACCGCCACCCCGTTCAGCGTCAACTAGCACCGTGGGCGTGCATCCGGATACCTGGCCGGTGTCCTAGCCGTGGCCACCGTGCCGGTCGCGGGGCCGGTCGACCTGGCCGGCAGCCTGGACGTGTTCCGGCGGTCAGGGGACGACCTGCTCGACCGCTGGGACGGGCGGGTGTGGCTGCGGGCCGTGGCCGCCGGCGACCGGATGGTGGCGGTGGCGGCGCGCCCGGTCGGCACGGTG
This sequence comes from uncultured Actinomycetes bacterium, assembly GCA_937881255.1. Taxonomy (GTDB): domain Bacteria; phylum Actinomycetota; class CALGFH01; order CALGFH01; family CALGFH01; genus CALGFH01. The sequence goes on along the minus strand of CALGFH010000238.1, from coordinate 2,573 downwards.
GACGACCCGGCGCTGCTGGTCGAGGCGGAGGCGGGCGCCGACGCCAGCGCGGCCGGCCGCGCCCTGGCGGCGGCGTTCCCGAACGCCCCCGAGGCGCTGGCCGAGCTGGCCACGGCCGACCCGGTGGTGGCCCGGATCGCCGCCCGCTTCCCCGGGATCGGCCCCGTCCTCCAGCCCGACCTGCTCACCGCCGTGGTCCGGGCGATCAGCGCCCAGCAGATCACCCTGCGGTTCGCGGCCGTCCTCCGGGGCCGCCTGGCCCGCCGCTACGGCCACCGCCACCAGGTCCGGGTCCCACCGGGGGTGTGGACAACGCCGAGCACCCCACCCGACCGTCGGCTACCCTCCCGTTCGGGGGCCCCGGCATCCCGGGGAGGGGGTGACCCCTGGCCCGCCGGACCGGCCGAGGGCGAGGTCGGTCCGGCCGAGGGCGAGGTGTGGAGCCTCGATGCCGGGCGGCTCGCCGGCGCCGACGTCGCGGAATTGCGCGAGCTCCAGTTCTCCACCTCGAAGGCGGTCGCCGTCGTGGCCTTCGCCGAAGCGGTGGCCGCCGGGCGGATGGACCTCGGGGAGCTGGCCGCCCTGGAGGACGAGGCGGTGGTGGAACGGCTGGTGGCCTTCCCGGGGATCGGGCGCTGGACGGCCGAGTGGCTGCTGGCCCGCACCATGGGGCGGCCCCGGGTGGTGGCCGGCGACCTGGGCGTCCGCAAGGCGGTCGGGGCCGCCTACCTGGACGGCCGCATGCCCTCGGAGGCCGAGGTGCGGGCGGCCACCGCCCACTGGGGGGCGGCCGCCGGGGTGGCCCAGCAGCTGCTGCTGCACTGGCTGTCCACCGAGGCCCCGGGACGCGGCGGCCCCCGGCGGGCGGGCCGGCCGGCTACTGGGCCGAGGAGGAGCGCGACCCGGCCAGGGCGGTCGTCACGCCCAGGCTGATCAGGACCCCGCCCGAGACCAGCCGCGACGCCCTGGCCACCCCGGGGCGGCGGCGCAGCCAGCCGGCCCCGGTCGAGGCGGCCATGGCGTAGGCGCCGTCGCTGAGCAGGCCGAGGAGCACGAAGGCAACCCCGAGCACCACCACCTGGAACGGCACCGACCCTCGGGAGGTGTCGACGAACTGGGGCAGGAAGGCGAGGAAGAACAGGGCCGTCTTGGGGTTGAGGACGTTGACGACCACGCCCTGGGCGAAGATGCGGCGCAGGCCCGGCCGGCGGGCGTCGGGGCCGGGCGCCGCCGGGAGGTCCTCGTCCCGGGCCAGCAGCCGCCGCACGCCCAGCCAGACCAGGTAGGCGGCGCCGAGCCAGCGGACCGTGTCGTAGGCGGTGGCCGAGGAGACGAGCAGGGCCGAGAGGCCGAGGGCGGCCGCGGCCACGTGCACCAGGGTGCCGACGTGGACCCCGCAGACCGAGGCCAGGCCGGCCGCCCGGCCCTGGTCGACGCTGCGGGTGACGATGTAGAGCACGGCCGGGCCGGGGATCACCAGCAGGGTGACCGCGGCCACCGCGAACAGGGCCAGGGTCGACGTCTCAGGCATCAGGGAACACCACCACCGAGCGCAGCACCTCGTTGCGTTGCATCTTGGCGAACGCCTCCTCGACCTGGTCCAGGGCGATCGTCTCGGAGACGAACCGGTCCAGATCGTAACGGCCGCGCAGGTACAGGTCGATCAAGATAGGGAAGTCGCGGGTGGGCAGGCAGTCGCCGTACCAGGACGGCCGCAGCGCCCCGCCGCGGCCGTAGAAGTCGAGCATGCCCAGGTCGATGCGCATCTTGGGGTTGGGGACGCCGCTCTGGATCATGGTCCCGGCGTGGTCGCGGGCGTGGAAGGCCTGCTTCATGACCTCGGGCCGGCCGACCGCCTCGACGGTCACGTCGGCCCCGAAGCCGCCGGTGAGCTCGCGGATGGCGCTGACCGGGTTGACCTGGCTGGAGTCGACCAGGTCGGTGGCCCCGAACTGCCGGGCCAGCTCCAGCTTGCGCTGGTCGACGTCGACGGCGATGACCTTGCGGGCGCCGACCAGGGCGGCGGCGTGGATGGCGGCGTTCCCGACCCCGCCGCAGCCGAACACGGCCACGGTGTCGCCCCGCTCCACCTTGGCGGTGTTGATGATCGCCCCGAAGCCGGCCATGATGCCGCAGCCGACCAGGCCGGCCGCCTCGGGCCGGGCCGCCGGGTCGACCTTGACCGCCTGGCCGGCGGCGACCAGGCACAGCTCGGCGAAGGCGCCGATGCCGATGGCCGCCGACAGCGGGGTGCCGTCCTCCAGGGTCATCTTCTGGCTGGCGTTGCGGCTGTCGAAGCAGTACCAGGGGCGGCCCCGCAGGCAGGAGCGGCACTGGCCGCACGGCGCCCGCCAGGCCAGGACCACGAAGTCGCCGGGGGCGACGTTGCCGACGTCGGGCCCGACCGCCTCCACCTTGCCGGCCGCCTCGTGGCCGAGCAGGAACGGGAACTCGTCGTTGATCGAGCCCTCGCGGTAGTGCAGGTCGGTGTGGCAGACCCCGCAGGCCTGCACCCGGACCAGCACCTCCCCCGGTCCCGGGTCGGGCACCAGCACCGTCACCAGCTCGACCGG
>CALGFH010000237.1 GCA_937881255.1 uncultured Actinomycetes bacterium | reverse complement strand
CCGCAGCCGCCCATGGCGGGGGGCGCGGCCGCCCACCAGGAGTTGGCCGCCAGGCCCGCAGGCCGTGGCCAGGCGGCGCAGGAGCCGCACGGCACCATCCGGTGTCCCGGCCAGCCCAAGATTGCCGTCAAGCAGCAGGGCGGTCCGGACAGACGGGAAGGGGCCGGAGCAGGCGTCGGTGTGCAGCCAGCGTCGCAGCCCGAGCGACCGGGCGAGGCCAAGGGCCAGGAGCGACCGGTCCAGCCCGATCGCGCGCAAGCCGCGGGCCTGCAGGAGCCGGGCGTGGCGGGCCGGCCCGCAGCCGACGTCGAGCACCGGCCCCTCGACCAGGTCGAGCAGCGCCCGCTCGTGGGCGGTCACGGGCGCGAAGTAGGCGGCCAGGTCGTGGGTGAGCCGGCGCCCGGGCGCGACCCTGAGCCAGGCCGGCGCCTGCCGGCCGGCCGCGAAGTCCACCATGGCGGCGCCGAGCGGGTCGGCCGCAAGTGCCGCGGTCACGCCGTCGCGACCCGGGCGGCGGCGAGCAGCTCCTTCGTCGCCGCGAGGGTGGCCGGGGCGCCGGCCAGCTCGCCGGCGTCGAGGGCGGCGGCCAGGTCCTCGACCATGTCCAGGTCGCGCAGCGGCGGCAGGAGGGCAACGACGAGCCCAGCGGCGATAGCCCGGGCCAAGGTCTCGGTCAGGACCACCTCGGTGCCCATGGGAATCCCGACGAACAGCTCGGGCCGGGCCGCCTTGGCCGCGACCAGGTAGTACCCGCCGTCCAGGGCCGGTCCGAGCACGACATCGGCCTCGTCGAGCAGGGCGAACGCTCGCTGGTAGCTGGAAACTGGAACATGAGGGGTGTCGGCGCCGACGATCGTCACCCGATCGGCGCCCGTCGCCAGCAGGTCAGCCAGGCAGGCGGCCAGACGGTCGCCGAGGTCGCCGCTCCCCTGGGCCAGCAGCCCGAATCCAGGCGCCAGGCGGCCGAGGCGCTCTCTGGCCTCGACGGGCGTGAAGCACAGCCATGGGTCCGCGCCGGTCGCGCGGACCGCCGCCAGGGTGTCGGCCAGCATGGCGGTCGCCGCCCTGGCCGCCCCTGCCTCCCCGAGGGCCGGCACCAGACGGGTCTTGGCCAGCCCGGCGACCGGTTCCTTGGCGATCACGGCCAGCGCGTCCCGGCGCGGTCGCCGCCCGCGCCCAGACGGCGTCACCGGCCGGCGCTCCGGGGCCGGGTCGCGGCCGCCGGCCGCCCTGGCCCGGGTCGGGCGCGGGTCGCGAACCGTTCGACCAGCAGCCGGCAGGTGACACCGGCCATGGACGCGGCGGCCCGGAAGCTTCCGCGCAGCGAACCCGACACCTTGCTGGCGCCGGCGGCGCGGGGCCGGTAGCGGACCGGGACCTCGACCACCCGCAGGCCGGCCCGGCCGGCGCGGCCGATCATCTCCAGCGGCCAGCCCTGGCCACGATCACGGACGCCCAGGGCGAGCAGGGTGTCACGGCGGATGGCCCGGAACGGCCCGAGGTCGGAAAGCGGAACGCCGAACAGCAGACGGCAGGCCAGCCCGAGGGCCCGGTTGGCGGCCACCGCGAACGCCGTCATGGCCCCGGGCTCTCGCCCTCCGGTGATCCGCGATCCGACAACCAGGTCGGCCTGCCCGCGAAGGACCGGCCCGGCCACCGCCGTCAGGTCGGCGCCGTCGAAGGAGCCGTCGGCGTCGGCGAAGGCGATCACCTCGGCCAGCGGGGACGCCTGCACACCGGCCCAGCAGGCGGCGCCGAAGCCTCGCCGGGGTTCGGTGATCACCCTGGCCCCGGCGGCCGCGGCCACCGCCGCGGTGCCGTCGCTGGAGCCGTTGTCGACCACCAGCAGGTCGATCCCGGGTGGGAACGAGGCGAGTGCGGCCGGCAGGGCCGCGGCCTCGTCGAGGGCGGGGAGCACGACGGTGACGCCGGACAGGTCCATGGCGCCCAGTGTCGGGGCCGACCCTGACGAGCCTCGCTCGCCGGGCTTACAGACTGGTGACGGATGCTCCAGACCGCCTTCCGCCCGACCGCTCGCGGCTAGCCTCGGCCCATGCGGGTGCTGGGCGGGTCACGAGCTCCGGGGGGGCCGGCCGGGCAGCGCCGGTCGGGCCCCGACGGCCCGACCGGCCGGCCCGCGACCCGGGAACCGACCGGCGGCCCGCCCGACCCGGCGTTCGCCAGGGTGACCACGGCGGCCGCGGCGGTGGTGGTCCTGGCCGGAACGCTGGGGACGCTGTGGCTGCGCGGCTGGGGTCGGGTCGGGTTCGAGGTCCCGAGCGTGCCCTGGTACTTCAGCTTCCCGTTCTATGTGTTCCCCGACCCGCAGCTCGATCTCGGATGGGCGGTCGCCGTCTTTCCGGTGGTGGCGGCCGCGGTCGCGGCCGTCCTGGCCCTGTATCACGCCGGTATCGCCTGGCGCTGGCGGGCGGCCGCGTCGGCCGGGCTGGCCGCGCTCTTGGCCCTGGCCGTGGCCGCGCTGGCCGGCGGACCTCCGGCGTGGGCGGCGCCCTTTGACTACGCCGGGGAGTACCCGGCCGGAGCCGGCCAGGTCGGTGCCATCCCCACCTTCCTGCACGACTTCCCGGCGCGGCTGCACGACCTGCCCAGCCATGCCACCGGCCACCCGGCCGGGGCGATGGTGGTGTACGCCCTGGTCGCGCGGATCTGGCCGGGGTTGACGGCGGCGGCGCTGGCCACGGTGGCACTGGGCTCGCTGGGGGCGGTGGCGGCCGCTGGGCTGGCCCGCGACGAGCTCGGGGAGAGGGGCGGCCGCCTGGCGCTCGCGATGTGGGTGCTGGCCCCTGGGGTGGTCCTGTACCTGGCGACCTCGGCCGACGCGGTGTTCGCGGCGGTGCTCGGCGCCGCCGCCCTGGCCGCCCACCGGGGGCTGGTGCGCCGCTCGGCCGCCTGGACGATGGTCGGTGGGGTCCTGCTCTGGGCCTCGTCGATGCTCACCTACGCGGCCATCCTGCTGCTGGTCTTCCTCGGCGTCCGCGCCGCCGGCCAGCTCCGCACCGACCGCGCCTGGGTGCTGCGCTGGGCCGCCGGGACGGGCGTGGTCGTGTGCGGCCTGGCCGGCGGCCTGTGGCTGGCCGCCGGCTACGACGTACCCGCCGCGGTCCTGGCCGTCCACGACGCCTACCAGGCCGCACCCGGGTCGGCGGGTCGGCCGCTGGCCTACTGGATGCCCGGCGACCTGCTCGCCTTCGGCGGCATGCTCGGCGTGCCGCTGTTGGCCGCCCTGGCGGCCAGGGCGGTCGCGGTGGTCCGCGAGCGTGCCTGGGCCTCGGTGGATGCCGCCGCCCTGGCCACGCTGCTGGCCGCCGCCTCCTGGGGGTTCACCAAGGGCGAAGTGGAGCGGATCTTCCAGTTCCTCATCCCGCTGGTCCTGGTCCCGGTGGTCCGGCAACTGCTGGCCTGGCGGGTCCGGGTCCCGGTGGTCGTCGGCCTGCTGGTCGGCCAGACACTACTGGTCCAGTTGTTGTTCGCTACCCGCTGGTGACCCCGCCGCCAGACTCAAGGAGGTTCGATCCTCGACCCGGGGTCCGGCGGTCCTGAGAACGACTTCACCAACCGCAACACCAGCTTCGCGACCTGGAACCTGCTGCACCTGGCCAAGCTGCTCAAGGATGCCGGCGGGATCCCGGCCCATGGCAACCAGCGCACAGCATGGGAGGCCGGCTGCCGCTTCGACTCCGACAACCCCGAGCACCGGTGAGCAACTAGCTGGCCGGGACCGGCTCGCGTAGCTCCGCTCTGGCGAACTCGGCCATGCCTCGGGTGAAGTCGACCTGGGATCGGAAGCCGAGGCGGCCGGCGGCCAGGGCCGGAGAGGCGACCACGTGGCGGACGTCGCCGGGACGCCAGCCCCCCACCACCTCGGGGGCGGGACCGCCCACGGCCTCGGCGAGCGCGGTCGCCAGCTCGCCGATGGTGTGGGGCTGGCCGCTGGCCACGTTGAGGGCTCCCTCAACAGGCTCGGGCGTGGTCAGGGCGAGCAGGTTGGCCCTGGCGACATCGGTCACATGGACGAAGTCGCGGCGCTGCCGGCCGTCTTCGAGCACCGTCGGGGCCCGCCGACCGGCCAGGGCGCTGCGGAAGATGGACGCCACCCCGGCATAGGGGGTGTCGCGGGGCATCCGCGGCCCGTAGACGTTGTGGTAGCGCAGGGCGGTGACCGGCGGGCCGCCGGCCAGGGCGCAGGCGGCGGCCAAGTGCTCCTGGTGCAGCTTGGTGGCCGCATAGACACTGCGTGGATCAGGCGGGGCGTCCTCGGCGACCGCCACCGGCTCCAGGTCGGCGCCGCAGCGGGGGCAGGGTGGCTCGAACCGGCCGGCCTTCAGCCGCGCCGCCGGGCGGGGCCCGGGTCGGACCGGCCCGTGCTCGCCGCAGCGGTAGGCGCCCTCGCCGTACACCACCATCGAGCTGGCCAGCACCAGCCGGCCGACGTGGCCGTGGCGGGCCAGGGCGGCCAGCAGCACGGCGGTGCCCAGGTCGTTGTCGCGGACGAACTCGACCACGTCACTGACGTCTCGTCCCAGGCCGACCATGGCCGCCTGGTGGCTGACCGCGTCCACGCCGTCCAGGGCACGGTCCAGAACCCCAGCCGCAGCCGGGTCGGCCAGGTCGGCGTCGACGTGCTCGACGTCGTCGCGGAGGTAGTCGGGCCGCCCGGCGTGGGCGCGGGGGTGCAGACGGTCGAGCGAGACGACCTCATGGCCGCCCTCGACCAGGAGGTCGACGAGATGGCTGCCGACAAACCCGGCCCCGCCGGTGACCAGGACACGCATGATCGGCCAGAATGCCCGGCCCGTGGCCCGAGGATCAATGCAACGGCGCTTACGAACTCGTGACGGGTTCGGGACGGACCTGGCGAGGCCACCAAGGATGTGCCACCGTCGAAGCCGGAAGGAGGGAGCGTGGCCGGGGAACGGATCCTGGTCGTCGACGACGAGCCGACCGTCCGCGAGGTTGTCCAGCACTACCTGGAGCGGGAGGGCTACCGCGTGCAGGCGGCCGAGGACGGCGCGGCGGCGTTGGCGGCGTTCAGCGCCAACGTCCCCGACCTGATCGTCCTGGACCTGATGCTGCCGGGCGTCGACGGCCTCGAAGTCTGCCGGCAGGTCCGCGCCAAGCACTCCACCCCGATCATCATGCTGACCGCAAAAGGCCACGAGTCGGACCGGATCGTCGGCCTGGAACTGGGTGCCGACGACTACGTGGTCAAGCCGTTCAGCCCCCGCGAGCTGGTCGCCCGCGTACGCAGCGTCCTGCGCCGGACCCTGGTTGGCGACGGGCCTCGCCCGTCGCCGCCGCTCCGCTCAGGCGATGTCCAGGTCGACCCGGTCACCCGCGAGGTCACGGTCGCGAACCGGCCGGTCATCCTCACCGTGCGCGAGTTCGATCTGCTGG
>CALGFH010000236.1 GCA_937881255.1 uncultured Actinomycetes bacterium | reverse complement strand
GGCGGCCGGCTTCAAGGAGACCTACAGCGCCTACGGGGCCCAGTCCTTCGACGCGGCCAACATCATCATCCAGGGGCTGGCCAAGGTGCTCCCCAACGCCGAGAGCGTGGAGGCGGCCCGGCCCCAGATCGTCGAGGCCGTCGGTGCCACCCAGGGCTTCCAGGGCGTCACCGGCGAGCACTCCTTGGACGAGTACGGCGACACCAGCAACTGGGCCCTGACCGTCTACAAGGCCGAGGGCACCGAGTGGACGCCGGTGTTCTCGGGAGCGTTCGAGACCTAGGAGCCAACTTCGCCGACCTGCTCCGTGGGGCGGCGCCGCGCCGGTGGATCGGCGCGGCGCCCGCCCCCGGACGGTGGCCATAGGGTTCGGGAGGGCGCTGTGGACGAGTTCGTCCAGCAACTCGCCAACGGCGTGACCAAGGGCTCCTACTACGCGCTCATCGCCCTTGGCTACACGATGGTGTACGGCATCATCCAGCTGATCAACTTCGCCCACGGTGAGGTGTTCATGCTGGGGGCGTTCATCGGGCTCTGGACCTTCAACCTCGGCGTCACCGCGTTCGGCTGGGGCAGCACCTCGCTGGTCGCCCTGGTGGTGGTGCTGCTGATGGCCACCCTGCTGACCCCGCTCATCGGGGTGAGCCTGGAGCGTTTCGCCTACCGGCCCCTGCGCAACGCCCCCCGATTAGCGCCGCTGATCACCGCCCTGGGGGCCAGCTTCGCCCTCCAGCAGCTGGTGGCCGTGTTCTACTCCCGTGGCCAGCTGGCCTTCCCCGACCTGTTCCCCAACACCTCCTTCCAGATCGGCGGGGCCAACATTCAGCTGCTCTGGGTGTTCATGGTCGCGCTGGCCCTGCTGCTCACCTTCACCCTGACCGCCTTCATCCGTACCACCCGGCTCGGCAAGGCGATGCGGGCGACGGCCGAGGACCCGGATACGGCCCGGCTGATGGGCATCAACGTCGACATGATCATCGCCCTGACCTTCATCATCGGTTCCGCCCTGGCCGGGATCGGCGGGGTCCTGGCCGGCATGTACCTGGGCCAGGTCAACTTCTTCATGGGCTTCATCGCCGGGCTCAAGGCGTTCACCGCGGCCGTGCTCGGCGGCATCGGCAACATCGCCGGCGCCGTCCTCGGCGCCTTCCTGCTCGGCATCCTCGAGACGTTCGGCGCCGCCTACCTGGGCGGCGAGTGGCAGGACGTGTTCGCGTTCGGGGTGCTCATCCTGGTGCTGGTGTTCCGGCCGACCGGCCTGCTGGGCGAGCGGGTGGCGGCCTGATGGCCGCGCCGACGGCGGTGGCCGGCCGGAACCGGGCCGACGCACGGGCCGAGGCCATGGCCCGTCTGCGGCAGAGGGTCCGCCTGCCCCTGGTGGCGGTCCCCGCCGGCGGGCTGGTGGGCATCCTCGGCTCCTACCTCTACTGGACCCTGTCCCCGGTGCGGGTCGAGGGGGTGCCGCTCACCGGACGGCTGGCCGACTACGGGATCGGCGGGGTGCGGACCTGGTCGCTGCTGCTCGCCCTGGCCGTCCTGGTCTACGGGGCGCTGGTGCTCCGCGCCCGGTCACGGAACGCGACCCAGGGCGAGGCCCTGGCCCGCCTCGGCATCGGGCTGGCCGTCCTGCCGGTGGTCTGGGCGCTCACCCTGGTCATGTTCCTCGACGTCGAGGTCGGCCGGCTCGGCCCGGGCCCCTGGGTCACGGCGGCCGGCGGGCTGCTGGCCTGGCTGGGCGCCCGGGGCCTGCTGGCGGCCGAGCCCGCGCCGGCGGCCGAGCCCTGGGCGCGGCGGTCGATGCTGGTCGACCTGGCCGTGGTGGTGGTGGCCGAGCTGGTCGCGTTCGGGGTCTTCCTGCTCGGCATCGAGATCGACGACCCGGGCGAGTTCCTCGGCTTCTTCATCGCCCTCACGGCCATCGCGGCCACCTTGTCGACGATCGGCGTGTTCAAGGGCCTCGCCGGGCCGTTCGCCCGCAACGAGGGCGTCGCCATCGCGCTGCTGGCGGTGCTCCTGCTGCTGTTCCCGTTCACCCAGGAGGGCAACACCTTCTGGATCCAGGTGACCGCCCAGGCGGGCCTGTTCGTGCTGGCCGCGCTGGGGCTGAACATCGTGGTCGGGTCGGCCGGCCTGCTCGACCTGGGCTACGTGGCCTTCTTCGGCATCGGCGCCTACGTGGCCGCGCTCACCGGCAACGCCCTGCTCACCAACGTGAACTTCCACCTCCCGTTCCTGCTGGTGGTGTTCATTGTCGCGCCCGTGGTGGCGGCCATCTTCGGGGTCCTGCTGGGGGCGCCGACGCTGCGGCTGCGGGGCGACTACCTCGCCATCGTCACCCTCGGGTTCGGGGAGATCGTCCGCATCACGCTCAACAACCTCGACCCGATCACCCGCGGCCCCAACGGCATCTCCTCGATCCCCGACCCGGTGGTCGGCGGCTGGTCGATGGGCGAGGGCTTCACCGTCGCCGGGTTCGAGATCAGCGGCAACTCGGTCTACTTCTACCTGCTGCTGGCCCTGATCGCGCTCACCCTGGCCACGATCTACCGGCTCAACGACTCGCGCATCGGGCGGGCCTGGGTGGCGGTGCGCGAGGACGAGGTCGCCGCCGCCGCCATGGGCATCAACACCACCATCATCAAGCTGCTGGCCTTCGGGGCCGGGGCCTGGTTCGCCGGGATGGCGGGGGCGGTCAACGCCCACCTCCTCACCCAGGTGTCGCCCGACTCCTACACCTTCCCGTTCTCGGTGCTGATCCTGGCCATGGTGGTGCTGGGCGGGCTCGGCAACCCGCCCGGGGTGGTGCTGGGGGCGATCATCCTGACCTTCCTGCCCGAGAAGCTCCGGGAGTTCTCCGACATCCGCTTCCTGGTGTTCGGGTTCGCCCTGATCCTGATCATGCGGTTCCGTCCCGAGGGGCTGCTGCCCTCGGCCCGCCGCCGCCGCGAGCTGCACGCCACCGGCGAGACCGCCGCCGCCGAATCCCAACAGCTCTTCGACGTCAGGAGCGGCACATGACGGACCCGACGGCGACCACGGCCGGGCCGCAGCCGCAGCCGGACGGCGACGGCGGGCCGATCCTGGAGGCGCGGAAGGTGACCCGCCGGTTCGGAGGGCTGGTGGCGGTGCGCGAGGTCGACCTCACCGTCGGTCCAGGCCAGATCATCGGCCTGATCGGCCCCAACGGTGCCGGCAAGACCACCTTCTTCAACTGCATCACGGGCATGTTCGCCCCCAGCGACGGCGACGTGCTGTTCGAGGGCAAGCGGATCAACGGCTTCTCGCCGGACCGGATCACCAAGCTCGGCATCGCCAGGACCTTCCAGAACCTCCGGCTGTTCGCGAACATGTCCGCCCGCGAGAACGTCATGGTCGGCCGGCACTGCCGGACCCGGGAGGGAGTGATCTCCTCGGTGATCCGCGGGCCGAGGTTCCGGCGCGAGGAGCGGGAGAGCTTCCAGCGCGCGGCCGAGCTGCTGGAGTTCGTCGGCCTGGCCGGCAAGGGCGAGGAGCTGGCCCGCAACCTGCCCTACGGCGACATGCGCCGGCTGGAGATCGCCCGCGCCCTGGCCACCGAGCCCAAGGTGGTCCTGCTGGACGAGCCCACGGCCGGCATGAACCCCCAGGAGACGGCCAGGGCGGCCGCGCTGGTGCAGCGCATCCGCTCCCAGGGGCTGTCGATCGTGGTCATCGAGCACGACATGAAGTTCCTCATGGGGATCTCCGACCGGGTCACCGTGCTCGACCACGGCGAGAAGCTGGCCGAGGGCCTGCCGCGGGAGGTCCAGCGCGACCCCAAGGTCATCGAGGCCTACCTCGGGAAGGCGGCGTCGTAGATGGACGAGGCGCTGCTCGACGTCAAGGACATCCACGTCTTCTACGGCAACATCGAGGCCGTCAAGGGCCTGTCCTTCCATGTCAACCGGAGCGAGATCGTCTGCCTGATCGGCGCCAACGGGGCCGGCAAGACGACCACCCTGCGCACCGTGTCCGGGCTGCTGCGGCCGCGTGAGGGGGCCATCTTCTACGAGGAGCAGCGGATCGACCTGCTGCCGGCCCACGAGGTCGTGACCCTCGGGGTGGCCCAGTCGCCGGAGGGACGTCGCATCTTCCCCCGCATGAGCGTGCGCGAGAACCTGGACATGGGCGCGTTCATCCGCCGCGACGCGGCCGGGCAGCGCGAGGACATGGACCGGATCATGGAGCTGTTCCCGATCCTGAAGGAGCGGGCCCGGCAGGCCGCCGGGACCCTCTCGGGCGGTGAGCAGCAGATGCTGGCCATGGGCCGGGCCCTGATGGCCCGGCCGCGGCTGCTGCTGCTGGACGAGCCGTCCATGGGGCTGGCGCCGCTGGTGGTCCAGACCATCTTCGACACCATCCGCGACATCAACGAGCAGGGCATGACCGTCCTGCTGGTCGAGCAGAACGCCGCCCAGGCCCTCAGCCTGGCCCACCGCGGCTATGTGATCGAGACCGGCAAGATCGTCCTCGAGGACGAGGCCAGCGCCCTCCTCGAAAACGAGCAGGTCCGCAAGGCCTACCTCGGCGAGGAGTAGCTCGCCCGGCGGGACCTGAGGGGGGCGATCGACCGGCCGGACCCACACCCTCTGGGGGTGGTGTCTGTCCGGCGAGGGTCCGAGAGCCTTTGGCTCCGTTCGCGCACCTTCCCCGAGTGCGCGCGTTCTCTACTCGGTCCTCGGACCCCCGCGCCGGACGGACCTCGGGGCCCCCGTGGGGACCCCGATTGACGGCACGCTAACAGGGGGCCGGGCGGTGGTCAACCGGCTGAACCCCTTGTGCCGCAACGGGTTCAGCATCGTTGCAGGTGCCACCTGCGACGATGAGTTCGCGGCCTCGGCGGGGTTTCCTCCCACCTAGCTCGCCCGGGTGATGTCCTGGGCGGAACGAGCCTAGCCCGCTCCCGCCATCCGTATCGATCCTGACGAGATCCTCGTGCAGCCGGTTTGAGGCCGTCCGCGACCGGGGTATGGCGGAACCGTGAACCTGAAGCTGCCGCCCACCTCCAGCTGCCTCCCCGACCTCCGGCGATCGGTCGCCCTGAGCCTCGAGGACGTCGACTCGGCGGTCCTGGCCGACGTGCTCCTGGCCCTCGACGAGGCGGTCAGCAACGCCATCCGCCACGGCTCCCGGGCCGGCGAGCCGGTGCGGGTGTCGGTGGAGTCCGACGGCGAATGGGTCGAGATGACGGTGCGCGACGGCGGGCCCACCCCCCGCCTGCCCCGCCTGCCCGCCGAGCCGCCGCCCGTGCTCCAGACCGGCGGCAGGGGCCTGTGGCTGATCCTCCAGCTGGTCGACGAGGTGCGTCTCCAGCGGATCAAGGACGGCACCCGGCTCACCATGCGACGCCACGTCACCTCGAGTGTGGACAGCATGGTCGGCCCCGACGGGAGCGGTTGATAGACTCGCCGGCGTGGCCGACTCCGCACCGCCTTCCGCCTCCCCGCTGGTCCTGCTGGACGGGCACAGCCTCGCCTACCGGGCCTTCTTCGCCCTGCCCAGCGACCTGCAGACGACCACCGGGCAGCTGACCAACGTCGTCTACGGCTTCACCACCATGCTGGTCAAGCTGTTCGGCGACTTCTCCCCGGACCGGATCGCGGTCTGCTTCGACCTGGGCCGGCCCGCCTACCGTCACGACGTCTACGACGGCTACAAGGCCAACCGCCGGACCACCCCGGACGACTTCAGCTCCCAGATGCCGCTGGTCCGCGAGGTGCTGGCCGCCCTGCGGATCCCGGTGGTCGAGGTCGCCGGCTACGAGGCCGACGACCTGATCGCCACCCTGGTCAGGCAGGCCAGGGAGGAGGGGCTGCCGGTGCTGGTGGTCACCGGGGACCGGGACAACCTGCAGCTCATCGACGACGGGGCCGACGTCCGGGTGATGATGACCCGGCGCGGGATCACCGACACCGCCGTCTACGACGAGGCCGCCGTCCAGGAGCGCTACGGGGTGCCGCCCGGCCGCTACATCGACGTGGCCTCGCTGCGCGGCGACCCCTCCGACAACCTGCCCGGCGTCCCCGGGGTCGGCGACAAGACCGCGACCAAGCTGGTCCAGGCCTACGGCACCGCCGAGGAGGTGGTGGCCCACGCCTCCGAGCAGCGGGGCAAGCTCAAGGAGAACCTGCTCGCCCACGGGGAGGACGTGCTCCGCAACAAGCAGCTGATGCGGCTGCGCGACGACGTGCCCCTGCCGGTCGGGGTCCGCGACCTGCGCATGGGGGCCTGGGACCGGGCCGAGATCCACCGGCTGTTCGACACCCTGGAGTTCCACCCGCTGCGCGAGCGGCTGTTCGCGACCACGGTCGAGACCGGCCCGGTCGACGCCGGGTTCGAGGTCGAGGCCCGGCGGCTGGCCAAGGGCGAGCTGGCGGCCTGGCTGGCCGCGGCGCCCGCCGGCCGGCCGATCGCCCTGGCCGCCCGCCTGCGCACCAGCCCCGGCCAGGCCGAGCTCACCGGCGTCGGCCTGTGGGCCGAGGGCCCGGGCCAGGCCGACCCGGGGGCCGGGGCGGCCGACGGCGGTGGGGCGGTCTGGCTCGACCTGGAGGACGCGGGGCCGGAGGACCTGGAGGCGCTGGCCGGGCTGCTGGGCGACCCCGAGCGGCCCAAGCTGGCCCATGACGCCAAGTACCTGTACCTGGCCGTCTGGGCCCGCGGATGGGAGCTGCGGGGGCTGGTCATGGACACCGCGCTGGCCGCCTACCTGGTGCTGCCGGCCCAGCGGACCTACGACCTGGCCGACCTCGCCCTGCGCTACCTGCGCAAGGAGCTGCGGCCCGAGGGGGCCGGCGGCGACGAGCAACCGGCAGGGGAGGGCACCCAGCTGGCTCTGGACACCGCCGGCGAGGACGAGACCTGGCCCGACTGGTGCCTGCGGGCCCAGGCGGTGGGGGAGCTGGCCGTCAGGCTGGGCGAGGAGCTGGCCGCCATGGAGGTCGGGCGGCTGATCGACGAGGTCGAGCTGCCCCTGGTCCCGATCCTGGCCAAGCTGGAGCGGACCGGCATCGCCGTCGACCTGTCGGTGCTGGACGAGATCCGCGACCGGCTCGACGCCCGCCTGGCCGACTACGAGGCCCGCGTCTACCAGCTGGCCGGGGAGGAGTTCAACATCGGCTCCAACCCCCAGCTCCAGCAGATCCTGTTCGAGAAGCTGCGCCTGCCCAAGACCAAGCGGATCAAGACCGGCTACACCACCGACCACAACGCCCTGGTGCAGCTGGCCACCACCGACCCGCACCCGATCCTGGACGCGCTGATCGGCTACCGCGAGGTGGCCAAGCTCAAGAACACCTATGTCGACACCCTGCCCAAGCTGGCCGACAAGGGCACCGGCCGGATCCACGCCCAGTTCAACCAGCTGATCGCCTCCACCGGGCGGCTCTCCAGCCAGAACCCGAACGTCCAGAACATCCCCATCCGCACCGAGGCCGGCCGCGAGATCCGGCGGGCGTTCGTGGCCGCCCCCGAGTCCGAGGGGCTGCTGGTGGCCGACTACGCCCAGATCGAGTTCCGGGTCCTGGCCCACCTGGCCGGCGACGAGGCCCTGGTCGCGGCCTTCCTGGGCGGCGAGGACGTGCACGCCACGGTGGCCGGCATGGTCTGGGGCCTGCCCCCCGACCAGGTCGACCGGGATCTCCGGGCCCGGGTCAAGATGGTCACCTACGGCCTGGCCTACGGCCTGTCCGCCTACGGGCTGGCCCAGGGCATCGGCATCCCCCCGGACGAGGCCAGGGCCCTGATGGACGCCTACTTCGAGCGCTTCGGCAAGGTCAGGGCGTACCTGGACGCGACCGTCACCCAGGCCAGGCGGGACGGCTACACCTCGACCATCCTGGGCCGGCGCCGCTACCTGCCCGACCTGGCCTCGGACTCGCGGCAGCGGCGGCAGATGGCCGAGCGGATGGCCCTCAACGCCCCCATCCAGGGGTCGGCGGCCGACCTGATCAAGATGGCCATGGTGGCCGTCGACCGGACCATGACCGCCGAGGCGCTGGCCAGCCGCATGGTCCTCCAGGTCCACGACGAGCTGGTGTTCGAGGTCGCCCCCGGCGAGGGTGAGCGCCTGGCCGAGCTGGTCCGCCGCCAGATGGAGGGCGTCTACCAGCTCAAGGTGCCGCTGGAGGTCTCCATGGCCACCGGCCGTTCCTGGGCCGAGGCCCAGCACTAGCCCGCTGCCGCACGCCCGGTCGCGCGACGCGGCGCGCGGCGCCCTCGCCCACGATGCCGGGGCCCCCCGAACGGGAAGGTGGCCGGCGGGCAGTGAGGGCGCGCGGCACCCTCACCCCACGATGCCGGGGCCCCGAACGGGAGGGTAACCGGCGGGTAGCGAAGGCGCGCGGGGCTATCCACACCCCCTGGAACCACCGGCGGGTTGGTGGTGTACCAGGGGTATCAGCCTCGCACCAGAGGAGCCAGCCCATGCGCCGACGCCGGCTGCCCGCACTCGTCCTGCTCCTGGCCGTCCTGGCCGCGACCGCCCTGACCGCCGTGCCGGCGTCGGCCGGGGGTGGCGGCTGCCATCGGCCGGCCACCGACGCCCGCGGCACCACCCTGGCCCTGACCGAGCTCTGCTTCAGCCCGACCGTGCTCCGGGTCGACCCGGGCAGCGAGGTGACGATCGTCAACCGGGACACGCTGCTCCACCCGCTGTCGCGGCCGGGGGGCGAGTGGTACTGGGACGGCGGCATCGGCGACACCACCACCGTCCGCATGGACGCCGCCGGCACCTACCCGTTCTTCTGCTACGCCCACCCGGGGATGGTCGGGGTGGTCGTGGTCGGCGACGGCCGCGGCAGCGGCTCGGGGGTCGTGGAGGCCGCCGCCACCGGCAGCGCGACCGCCGCCGGGGCCGAGCTGGCCGCCGACAAGGCCGCGCCGGCCGGAGCCGCCACCACCGCCGGGAGCGGGAACGGACAGTTCCCGGTGGCCTGGCTGGTCGTGGTCGCCCTGGCCGCGCTGGTCGGGGCCGTGGTCGGCACCCGCCTGGCCGCCCGCTCCCGGGCCGGCGCGTCCGGGTCGGGCTAGTCCAGGTCGGGCGGCAGCCCGGGGTGCTCGTCCAGCTCGATCAGGCGGGCGATCTGGGCCTCGGTGATGCGGCCGGTGGACAGCTCGGGCAGGGCCGAGGGCGGGAACCAGCCGGCGTCCAGCGTCTCGATGCTGGGGCGGGCGCTGCCCCCGAGCAGGTCGCAGGCGACCGCCACCTTGTAGACCGAGTGGGGGAACGGGCCCGGGTTGTGGCGCGAGCGGTCCCACAGGGCCAGCAGCCGCCGGGCCCGCACCTGGAAGCCTGACTCCTCGGCGACCTCGCGCTCGACCATGGCCGCCGGGGACCAGCCGACGTCGGCCCAGCCGCCCGGGAGCGACCAGCGGCCGTCGGCCCGCTCCCGGACCAGCAGCACCTCGCCGTCCCGCCGGACCAGGGCCCGCACGTCGACCTTGGGCGTCGGGTAGCCGCCGTCCCCGGCCAGCAGCTCGTCCAGGCGCAGGCGCTCGGCCTCGCCGGGCAGGTCCAGGTGGGCGGCGGCGATCTCGGCTGCCAGGGCGCGGACCGCCTTGTACCGCTCCAGGTCGTACGGCCCGTCGGACAGCTCCAGGCCGGCCTGGGCGATCGCCTGGAGGCGGGCCACCCAGCCGAGCCAGTCCGGCTGCGTCACTCGGCGTGCGCTGGCGCCGCCGGGACCGGGTCCAGGGCGATGCGCAGCCGCTTGTTGCCCTTGCCCTTGGACTGGTGGCCGACCACGTAGATGGTCCCGACCTCGCCGGTCGAGGCCACGTGGGTGCCGCCGTCGGCCTGGCGGTCCAGGCCCTCGATGTCGATCACCCGGACGACCTCCAGCCCCTGGGGGACCAGGTTGGCCTTGGTCCGGATCAGCTCGGGCCGGGCGGAGAACTCCTCGGGGGACAGGAACGAGACGTGCACCGGCCGGTCGGCGTCGACCTCGACCCGCAGCGCCCGCTCCACCGCCTCGGCGAACTCGGCGCTCATCGAGGACAGCTCGAAGTCCATGCGGGCCTTCTGCTCCTCGAAGTTGCCCCCGGTGACCAGCGCCCCGTAGTCGCGCCCGATCACCCCCGACAGCATGTGCAGGGCGGTGTGGGTGCGCATCAGGGTGTGGCGCCGCTCCCAGTCCAGCCGGCCCCTGACCTTGGCCCCGGCCGGTGGCGGGTCGCCGTCGAGCAGCAGCACGACCCGGCCCTCGCGGCGCTGGGAGCCGGTGACGGCCAGCTCGGCCCCCTCGACCTCCAGGACGCCGGTGTCGGGCGGCTGGCCGCCCCCGCCGGGAAAGAACGCGCTCCGGTCGAGCACGACACCGTCGGGTTCGACCCCGGTGACCTGGGCATCGAAGGCGGCGAGGTAGGCGTCACGCTGGTAGAGCGGCTCGGTCACTTGACCACCCTTTCTTGAAGGAACATAAACTCGCAGGTCATACGCGCATGCACCGTTGACGCGGTGAAGCTGGGACGGCTACCATCTGCCGAACCACTGTGGGCTTTTCTGCCAGTGTGTTCTGACGCTCATCGCGTCGCCTCACCGCCACGGAAATGCTTGCAGGGGGAGCCTTCTGTCCGACAGTCTAGGAGACGAGCAGTTGACCGAGTCCACCGAGCGACCCACCACAACCGAGCAGGACGTCCCTGGGGTAACCACCCAGGTGACGCAGAACGATGTCGGCTCCGCCGAGGACCTCGCGGCCGCCTACGAAGAGTCGCTGAAGGCCTTCGAAGAGGGCGACATCGTCGACGGCTACGTGGTGAAGGTCGACCGCGACGAAGTGCTGCTCGACATCGGCTACAAGTCCGAGGGCGTCATCCCTTCCCGCGAGCTGTCCATCAAGCATGACGTCGACCCCAACGAGGTCGTCAGTCTCGGTGACCACATCGAGGCCCTGGTCATGCAGAAGGAGGACAAGGACGGCCGCCTGATCCTGTCCAAGAAGCGGGCCCAGTACGAGCGGGCCTGGGGCACGATCGAGAAGAAGAAGGAGAACGACGAGATCGTCGAGGGGAC
>CALGFH010000235.1 GCA_937881255.1 uncultured Actinomycetes bacterium | reverse complement strand
TTGCGGAGCCGCCAGATGCACTCGGCCGGCCAGCGCCGCGACCAGGCCAGGTCCTCGGCGTCCCGGTAGGTGCTGGTGGCGTCGGCCGGGGGCCGGGGCTCGATCAGGTCTTCGACCACCAGGCCGGCGTCGCGGAACAGCCGGATCCAGGTGCCGTAGGGCAGGTTGAACTCGACCGTCCCGTCCATGTCCTGCATCCGGTACAGCCCGAAGTAGTCGTTGACCAGCCGCTCGCCGGCGTGGTCGGCGTCCGGCGGGAAGGCGATGTCGTAGATGGGGCTGAGGTGGGTGAAGGCGAGCAGGCCGCCGGGACGCAGGATCCGGGCCGCCTCGGGCACGGCCCGGTACGGGTCGGCGAACAGGAACGCCCCGTAGTCGGCGAACACGATGTCGAAGCTGGCGTCGCGGAACGGGGTCCGCTCGGCGTCCGCCTGGACCAGCGGGATGGTGATCCCGGTCTCGGATCGCAGGCGCAGGGCGTGGGCCAGCTGGCGCTCGGACAGGTCGAACCCGAACGGCCGGGCGCCGTTGCGGGCCAGGGCGGTCGACCACTGGGCGCCGCCGCAGCCGAACTCGAGGATCTCCTTGCCGGCGACCTCGCCGAGCACGCCCAGCTCCGACTCGGGGATGTTCCAGGTGCCCCAGGCGAGCTGGCCGGTGAAGGCCTGGTCCCGGATCTGGGCGGCGTTGCGCCGCTGGTAGTCGTCGGCGTCCTCGTTCCAGAGGCGCCGGTTCACCCGGACGTGGGCGCCCTCGGTCACCGCCCGTTCCCGCCTCAGGGGGTGGAGGTGCCGGCGCCGACCCCGCCGCGGGAGTTGGCGGGGGAGCGCAGGACGGCCGAGGCGCGGGCCAGGGCGTGCTGGACCAGCTCGATCAGGGTCGTCTTGGCCGACTCGCGGACCCGGGCGTCGCAGGCCACGATCGGGGTGTCCTCGCCGATGACCAGGGCCTCGCGGACGTCCTCGACCGCGTGGGCCAGGACGCCGTCGAAGCAGTTGATGGCGACCACGAACGGCAGCTCGCGCTGCTCGAAGTAGTCGACGGCGGCGAAGCAGGCGTCGAGCCGCCTGGTGTCGACCAGCACCACGGCGCCGATGGCGCCCCGGCACAGGTCGTCCCACATGAACCAGAACCGGTCCTGGCCGGGGGTGCCGAACAGGTACAGGATCAGGTCGGTGTCCAGGGTGATGCGGCCGAAGTCCATGGCCACCGTCGTGGTCGTCTTGCCCTGGATGTGGCTGGTGTCATCGACCCCCACGCTGGCCGTGGTCATGGCGGCCTCGGTGGTCAGCGGGATGATCTCGGAGACCGCGCCGACGAAGGTCGTCTTGCCGACACCGAAGCCGCCGGCGATGACGATCTTGACCGGGGTCGGCGCCCTCGACTCCCCAGCCGGGGAGCCCGATCTAAATTGTCCGGAGTCCATAGAGCACCCTCTCGAGAAGCGCAAGGTCTGGGCGGTCGCCGACGCTGGCGGGCCGGTGCACGGTGACCAGCCCCTCGGAGGCCATGTCGCCGACGAGGACGCGGACGACGCCGAGGGGCAGGTCGAGTCGTGCGGAGATCTCAGCGATGGAGAGAATGTCCCTGCAGAGCAGGGCGATCGACCGCCGTTCGAGGCTCAGAGTCAACGAGGTCTCACCCAGCGAGGTGGTGGAGACAAGCGTCTCCAGCTCGAGGTCGTCGTCCGACGGGCGGGTCCGCCCGCCGGTCATCGCATAGGGTCGGACCAGCCGACCCGGCTCCTGCCGGCTGTCCTGCCGATCCTCGGTGCTCATCGGTGGTTCCCCCAGCCCCAGCCGCACTCATCGTGGCAGCGCCGCTTGCAGCTCTGCACGGAGGGCGGGCGTGAGCACATCCCCCGTGCGGGCGACCAGCAGCGCCATCTCGTAGCCGACCAGGCCAATATCACAGGATGGCGAGGCTAGCACGGCCAGGCAGGAGCCATCGCTGACCGACATCACGAACAGGAAGCCCTTCTCCATCTCCACGATCGTCTGATTCACCGCGCCCGCGTCGAAGCATCGGGCCGCGCCCTGGGTCAGGCTGGCCAGGCCCGAGGCGACGGCGGCGAGCTGGTCGGCTCTGGCCCGGTCCAGGCGCTCGGAGACGGCCATCAGGAGCCCGTCCGCCGAGACAACGATCGCGTGCGCCACCCCTGGAACGCTCCTGGCGAAGTTGGAGACGAGCCAGTTGAGGTTCTGCGCTTCCCTACTGAGTTGCGTCATCGTCGTCGCTCCTCGAGGACGAATGGGCGTCGCCGCCTCTGTCGGCATCTTCGCCTGCTGCCATCCGGCCGCGCTCGAGGCCCGAGCGGTAGCTCGACAGCATGCTCCGGACCTCCTCCGGGGATCTGGCCGCCGCGGAGGAGGGCTGGGAGCTGTCGGCCGGCTCCGTCGCGGCGGTCGCCGCCGTGCGCGCGGCGACCATCCCGGGGGCGAGGTTCGCCCGCGGGACCCTGCGGGGAAGGCCGGCCTTGGTCGTCTGGACCGA
>CALGFH010000234.1 GCA_937881255.1 uncultured Actinomycetes bacterium | reverse complement strand
TGGCGGGGTAGGTGGGCGGGCCCCACCAGCGCTCGAGCTGGCGCGGGTCGGCCCAGAGCTGCCACACCCGCTCGGGCGGGGCGTCGAACTCGGCGTCGATGGCCATGGTCAGGGCCTTCGGATCCTTGCGGACATCGGTGACGGTCATGCGTCGGCCTCCTTGGCATCGGTGACGAGTGCGGTCATCCGGTCGACCCGCCCGCGCCACAGCTCCTCGTATCGGTCGAGCAGGCCTCGCGCACGGCGGAGCTGCTCGACGTTGGTGCGGACGACCTTGCGGCGCCCGCTGCGCACCTTGGTGACCAGGCCGGCCCGTTCGAGGATCGCGACGTGCTTCTGCACCGCCGCGAAGCTCATCGGGTAGTGCTCGGCCAGCTCGGCGACGCCCTCCTCCCCCGCGATGGCCCGACGGACGATGTCACGCCGGGTGGCATCGGCCAGCGCCCGGAACACGCGATCGAAGTCGAGGGTCGTCTGCATTGATACAACCTTATGGTTGTATGTAGGCGGTTGTCAAGCGCGGGGTCTGGCGTCTGGCCGGGTGCCGGGTGGAAGATCTGCTCGGAGGTGGACCGCCTTGGCACGGCCCCAGCGCTCGGTGTCGATCGCCTTGGTTGTGGTCGTTGCCCTGGCCGGCCTCCTTGCCGCCGGGAGGTGGCTGCAGCCGCGGCTGGATGGCCGGACCGAGGCCGCCGCCCCGACCCGCCCGGCGCCCACCGCACCCGCCACCGGCCCGGCCACGACCAGCCCGATCCTGGCCATCGGCCGGCCGGCTGGCTCGTCCGCGGTCACCAGGGTCCTCGCCACCAGCTCCCAGGTCGACGCCATGGCGGTCACCCGGCGGGCGGTCTGGCTGGCCGTCGGCGGGCTGGTCCTGCGGGTCGACCCGGCGACCGGGCGGGCGCTGGTCGTGCCCGAGGTCGACCGCGGCGCGCCGGTGGTCGACCTGACGGCCGGGGCCGGGGCGGTCTGGGCGGTGACCAGCAGCGCCGGGCTGCTGCGGATCGACCCGGGCACCGCCCGGCTGACCGCGCCGAACCCCGGTCCGGTCAGCGCCATCGCCGCCGGCGCCGACGGGGTCTGGGCAGTGTGCTGCCAGGGCCGGGGACCGCGCGGGCGGGTCGCCCGCCTCGACCCGGCCAGCGGACGGGTCATCGACACCGTCGGCCTCCCGACCCGCCCCCTGGCCGTTGGCGCCGGACCGGGCGCGGTGTGGGTCCGCGGCGCCGAGGGCTGGCTGTGGCGGGTGGACCCGGCGTATGGCCGGCGGGCCGGGGCGCTCCGGCTGCCAACCGTCCCGGGCGGCGCCGAGCTGGCCGGGACGGTGGTGGTGGCCGGGGCGGTGCTCTGGGTCACCGACCCGGGGCCTGGGGTGGTGCGGCGGGTCGACCCGCGAAGCGGGACCGAGGACCGCTGGGAGGCCGATGGGCGCCACCTCGCGGTGACGCCCGGTGGGACGGTCTGGGTGACCAGCGACACCCGGCTCCTCGGCCTGGGCGGCCCCCAGGTGCGTGGCCCTCGCCGGGACCTGCGCGAGCTGAACGCCGATCGGATCACCGCCATGGCGGCCGCTGAGGACGGTGGGCTGTGGCTGGGCACGGCCAACGGGCTGTTCCACGTCGACCAGAGCGTCCTCCGCCAGCGATAGCACCGCCGGTGGTGGGCGGGCTCCTCGGGTTGGTCAGTCGCCGTTCTGCTGGTGCGGCGGGGTTGTCAGGTCGGGAGCGAACTGGGCCAGGGAGACCTCGGTGGCCCCGGCGAGCTGCTCGGCGGTGGCGGTGCCGGAATCCTTGACCACCTCGGCCCAGGCGTGCACCGACTGCTTGGAGAACTCCTGCGCCTCCGGGGAGTTGGCCGCCGCGACCGGGTCGCCGACGGCCTCGCCGCGCAGGAACAGGCCCAGCCCCAGGAGCGCGCCGTCCCACCCGGGTCCCACGTACAGCGCGCCGGCGCCGCTCTGGGCGATCTCGATGGGGACGGTGTGCTCCAGCTCGAGCACGGTGTCGCCGTCGCCGTCGGGGGTCAGCCGCACCTCGACGATGCTGGTCGGCGCGCCGAAGGTCACCTTCAGCAGGCGGGGCGGCTCGCAGGTGAGGATCTCGCCGCCAGCGTTGCCCTCGAGCTGGAAGCTCCCGCCGACGCGCAGCTCACCGCTGATCGGCATGAGCCAGCGCTTGATGCGGTCGGGTTGGGTCACGGCGTCCCAGACGTCGTCGATCGGCGCGTCGTAGCCCCGTCGGAGCAGGACGCTGACACGCTCGCCGGAGCCGTCGGCGGGGAGCTGCTGCTCGACCTGGCGGTGGATGGCCTTGAGCTGGCTGGCGATGTCGATCATCTGTCCTCCTCGTCGTGGGTGGCGCGTCGCTCGCGCTTGCCGCGCGCCAGCTCGGTGGCCAGGGCGTCCAGGTGCTGGGACCAGAACCCTCGGAAGCGCTCCAGCCACAGGTCGACCTCCCGCAGGGGCCCGGTGTCCACGGCGTACAGGCGCCGGGCGCCCTCGGCCCGGACGGTCGCGAACCCGTTGTCCCGCAGGACCCGCAGGTGCATGGACACCGCCGGCTGGGAGATCCCGAACTCCTCCTGGATCACCGCGCTGATGGCGCCCGAGGTCTGCTCGCCGGTGGCGAGCAGCTCCAGGATCCGGCGCCGGACCCCATCCCCGAGAACGTCGAACGCGTGCATACGGCGATTGTTTCAGTAGGAACTTATATAAGTCAATGCTTAGAGCTATCGTCGGGCGGGAGCTCGCCCCCGGCGCACCGCCTCGTGTGGGCCTTGCCACCGGCCTGGCATTGCGGTCAGCTTGAGCTTCCAGCTTCTCGACGATCGACCGGTTCGCGCTGTGGAGGACCCGATGAAGGAAGCCCACATGGTGGAGGCGGTCCAGGAGGCGCTTGGCCGTCTGGGGATCGACGACGAGGTGGTCGCCGCTGGCATGTTCTTTCCCCGCGGCCACACCGGTGCCATGTTCGCCGGCGGGCTGGTCGGCGGCGGGATCGGTGACGCGCTGGGTGGGGCGGCCGGGGACGTGGGGGTGGTGGCGGGCGCGATGAGCGGTCAGCGGGCCAGCGACGCCGCGTCCGGACTTCCCGAGCGGATGCTGGTCGCCGTCTCGGCCGCGACGGTGTACGGCTTCGACACCCACCGGGAGCACGAGCGGGAGCCCACGGATCTCCTTTTCCGGCTGCCACGGTCCCGGCTCGAGGTCCGCGTCCACCCGCGGGTGAACGTCCGGGTGGTCGAGCTGATCGACGGGACGTCCAGCTCGAGGGTGGAGCTGGAGGGCGAGCGCCTGCCCGGCTTCCACGTGTCCGGTGTGATCGACGCCCTCCGGTCCTAGGGCCCGCCGAGGAGCAGACGATGGTGGAGGTCCCCGAGCGGATGCGCGCCGCCTATGTCACCGAGCTGGGGGCGGCGGACGCCATCCGTGTCGGGGAGCTGCCCGTGCCCGCCGCCGGGCCGACCGACGTGCTGGTGCGGGTCGAGGTGGTGGCCGTCAACCCGGTCGACACCATGGTCCGCTCGGGCGCGTATCCGACCCCGACCCCGTTCCCGTTCGTGATCGGCCGGGACCTGGTCGGCACGGTCGCGGTGGCCGCTCCCGGGGCGGCCGGGTTCGCCCCCGGCGACCGGGTCTGGTGCAACAGCCTCGGGCACGGCGGCCGCCAGGGGTCCTTCGCCGAGTACGCGGTCGTGCCGGCCGAGCGGCTCTACCAGCTTCCGGCCGGGGTCGACCCGGTGGCCGCCGTCGCCGTGCTGCACCCGGCCGCCACCGCCTACCTGGCCCTGTTCCGCCACGGCGCCCTGCGGCCGGGAGAGACCGTCTATGTGGGCGGCGGGGCCGGCAACGTCGGCAGCGCCCTGACCAGCCTGGCCAGTCTCGGCGGGGCCCGGGTGCTGGTCGGTGCCCGGCCCGGGGACGCGGGCTGGTGCCGAGCGGCCGGTGCCGCCGAGGTGGTCGACTACCACGATCCCGACCTGCGGGACCGGCTGCGGGCGCTGGCCCCCGACGGGGTCGACCTGTACGTGGACACCTCCGGCCACCTGGACCTGCCGGCCGCGGTCGACCTGCTGGCGACCCGGGGCCGGCTCGTGCTCCTGGCCGGCGGCGGCCAGCGGCTCACCCTGCCGGTCGGCCCGCTGTACACCCATGACCGGCGCATCCTGGGCTTCGTGATCAGCCGGGCCAGCACCGGCGACCTGGCCGAGGCGGCGGCCGTCCTCAACCGCCGGCTCGCCGCCGACGGCCTGCCGGTGCGGGTCCGCGACCGCTGGCCCCTGGACCGCGCCGCCGAGGCCCACCAGGCCGTCGAGCGCGGCCTGCGCGGGCGGCTCGTGCTCCGGGTCGCGCCGCAACCGCCTCCCTGACCGGGATGATTCAAGGAGGGCGCGAACAGGCTCGATACAACCCGGAGGATGGACGAGACCGCACCGACGCCGACCGAGGTGCCGCGGCTGGCGCGGCGCAGTTTGCGGCTTGGGCTGGTGGTGACGCTGGTGGCGCTGGTCCCGCTGGTGCTGCTGGCGAGGTTGACGACGGCGCGGGCCCAGGACGCGGTGCGGGACGAGGCCGCGCTGCGGCTGCGGGTCACGACCGCGATGTCGGCGCAGCTGCTGGCCGAGCACCTGGCGGGGTTCGTGACCCTGGCCGAGGCGGAGGCGAAGCGGCCGCGGCTGGAGCGGGCGGTGGGAGACGGCGACCCGGGCCGGTTCGACGACGGCGAGATCCAGCGGGAGCTCCGGGCGCTGTTGGCCTCAAGGGACGGGCTGGCCGCCACCGGGCTGCTCGACCTCAAGGGCAGGCTGCGGGCCTCGCCGGTGGCGCCGGAGCTGGTCGGCAGGGACTTCAGCGAGCGGGACTACTACCGGGGGCTGGTCGCCAAGGGGGATGGCGGCGACAGCCATGTGTCGGAGGCGTTCGAGTCGGCCCAGGCGGGGCATCCGCTGGTGGTGACGATCGCCACCTACGTGCGCGACCCCTCGGCGGCCGGCCGGCCGCGGGCGATCCTGCTGCTCGCGGTCGAGCTGGACGCCGTCCAGCCGCTGGCCGACAGCGTGGCCGCGGCCCAGGGGGTCGACCTGTGGGTGGCCGACCAGCGGGGCAAGCTGCTGGCGGCGCCCGGCGGGCGGCCGCCCGGGCTCAGGCCGGTCGCCGGCGAGCCCATCGGGCGGACGGCGTCGCTCGGGACCGGGCTGGTCGACGACGTCGACCTCGGCGGCGAGCCCAGCCTGGTCGTCCACCGGCCGGTCGACCCGCTCGGCTGGACGGTGTTCGCGGCGGTCCCGCACGCCGAGGCCTACCGGGGCGTTGACGCGATCCGGAGCACCGTGCTGGCCATCGCCATCCCGCTGGGGCTGATCGTGAGCTTCGGGATCGCCCTGCTGGTCCGGCTCCAGCGGCGCCAGTGGCGGGCCGAGGCGGCGCTGGCCGTCGCTCGTGACGAGGCGCGCCACGCGTCCCGGCTGAAGACCGAGTTCCTCTCCCGCATCAGCCACGAGCTGCGGACACCGCTGAACGCCATCCTCGGGTTCGGGCAGCTGCTCCAGCTGGACGACCTCACCACCGAGCAGTCCGAGAGCGTCGACCACATGCT
The DNA here is from genome assembly GCA_937881255.1 of uncultured Actinomycetes bacterium. Lineage (GTDB taxonomy): Bacteria > Actinomycetota > CALGFH01 > CALGFH01 > CALGFH01 > CALGFH01. The sequence continues at coordinate 2,068 of CALGFH010000234.1, read as the reverse complement.
GCGGGGCGGCCGGCACCTGCTCGGGCTGATCAACGAGGTGCTCGACATCTCCCGCATCGAGACCGGCAACCTGGCCCTCTCGGTGGAGGTGGTGGACCTCCTGGAGGTCGTCACCGAGACGGCCGACCTCATCCGGCCGCTGGCCGCCGAGCGGGAGATCACCCTCCAGGTCCCGCCCTCGGGGGAGGGCCGCTGGATCGTCCAGGCCGACCGCCAGCGGCTCAAGCAGGTGCTGCTCAACCTGGCCTCCAACGCGGTCAAGTACAACCACCACGGCGGCACCATCCGCGTCACCTGCCGCCGCAGGCCCGGACACCGGGTCGGGGTCGACGTGGCCGACACCGGTCCGGGGATCCCGCCCGGCAAGATGGAGCGGCTGTTCATGCCCTTCGACCGTCTCGGGGCCGAGCAGTCCGAGGTCCAGGGCACCGGCCTTGGCCTGGCCCTGTCCCAGGGGCTGATGGAGGCGATGGGCGGCACCCTGACCGCGCACAGCGCCGAGGGCGAGGGGACCACCTTCACCCTGGAGCTGGCCGTCGCCGACGAGCCGGTCGACGCCCCGCCGGAGCTGGCCGGCCAGCCGCCGGACGCGGTCGCCGGGCCCCGGCACACCATCCTGTACGTCGAGGACAACCCCTCCAACCTGCGCCTGGTCGAGCGGGTCCTGGCCCGCCGGGGCGACGTGCACCTGCTCACCGCCTCCGAGGGCGAGATCGTCCCCGAGCTGATCCGCCAGCGCCGGCCCGACCTGGTCCTGCTCGACCTCCACCTGCCCGGCATCGACGGCGAGGAGGTCCTCCGGCGGCTGCGGGCCGACCCGGCCACCGCCGACCTCCCGGTGGTGATCGTCACCGCCGAGGTCAACCCCTGGTACCGCGAACGCCTCCTCGCCGCCGGGGCGACCGACTACCTGAGCAAGCCGCTGGACATCCCCCAGTTCCTGCACGTCCTCCACGAGCTCCTGGCCCCCGCCGACCACCAGGCAGCGCCGTAGCAGCGGCGCGATCCCTCAGCTCACCGCTTTCTTGACGAGCGCGCCGATCCTTGCCTCGTCGTCGGCGGTCAGCTCCGTCAGCGCGAAGGCGGTCGGCCACATGGTGCCCTCGTCGAGGTTCGCCGTGGCGTTGAACCCGAACGTCGCGTACCGCTCCTTGAACTTCGAAGCAGGTGTGAAGAAGCAGACGACCTTGCCGTCCTTGGCATAGGCGGGCATCCCGTACCAGGTTTTCGGCGTGAGGTCGGGTGCGCTGGCTTTGATGATCGCATGGAGCCGCTCGCCCATGGCGCGATCCGGCTCCGGCATCTCGGCGAGCTTCGCGAGCAGGGCGCGTTCCCCGTCCGCCTTGCCCGCTTCCGCCTTCAGCTCTTTGGCGCGCTCCTTCATCGCGGCCCGTTCCTCGTCCGAGAAGCGCTTGGACGTCTTGCCGGTCGCGGTGGTGCTCTTGGCGGACTTCCGCGTGTCGCTCATGGAGGTTCCTCCCTGCGGTCTTGATGGGGCGACCCTCATGCTAACCAGCCGCCGCGGCGGCGGCTTCTTCGAACCTGATCGATCGCCACCGCGTCGCGTAGGCGATCAGGTCGGCCAGGGTGAAGTCGCCCGGGCGGGGACCCAGGAACGGGGTCCAGGGTGGGGTGGCGTTGAGGAACGAGGCGGGGTCGGCGGCGAGGAGGGCGGCGACGACCTCGGCGACGATGGTGGCGCCGACCGGGCCGAGGTGGCGGCCGCGGCCGAGGGTGGCGGCCTCGGTGAGGACGTAGTACCAGAGCGGGGCTGGGGCGCCGGCCAGCCGGAGGGTGGCGGCCTCGGTGAGGACGTAGTACCAGAGCGGGGCGGGAGCGCCGGCCAGCTGGAGGGCGGCGGGGGGGAGGGCCGGGGTGCCGAGGGCGGCGGCGACGGCCTGGCCGGAGGGGAGGCCCATGGCGTTGCCCCGGGTGAGGTTGAGCCAGGCCAGGGAGCGGCCGGCGGTTCCCTCGGGGGCGACGCCGGGGGGGAGGCTGGTCAGGGGGGCGGCCAGGCGGGTGTCGAGGGGGCGGGCAGGCTGCGGGGGGTCGCCGGGGGACAGGTCGA